>NZ_BAAAMU010000017.1:0-131355 GCF_039529435.1 Nonomuraea maheshkhaliensis | reverse complement strand
CCCGTCAGCAGGGCCGCGCCCGCCGCGCCGCCCGCCAGCCCCGCCCCGCCGGTCGCGGCGGCGCCCAGGAACGCGCGCCGCGACGGCCGGCTCCGCTCTCCGTTCTCCTCAGCCATGTCGCATCGACTCCACGTGGTGGTCAGAACCCCCTCATGGTGTCCTGGGCCACGGCGGAGAGCGCCGAAATGGGTTGGAGTCCGTTATCTCCGGCCCGGCAGGGCGGGCGACCTCACGAAGTACCGCGCTCGGCGTCGCCTTTCCGTCCGGCCTGGCGCCGGAACATGAGCAGCCCTCGCGACATACCCTCACATATCTCCGAAACGTCGTGAAATGTCAGGAGTTTTGACACAGACATGTCACGATCGCGGTAACGATTGGTTGCCACGTCCTCATGCTCTGTTATGGTCCCTCCTTGTCCCCATTTGGGGCAACCTTTACTTCCCTAGGAGGAACATGCGGAACGCGAAGAAGGTAGCCGTCCTCACCGCGGCCGTGGCGACCGCCACCGCGCCCCTGCTGGCCCTCGCCACCCCGGCGATGGCCGCTCAGCCCGCCGCGACCGCCACGACCGTCCAGGCCCAGCCGCTGGAATGGCTCTCCCTCGACGCGCTCACCGGCTCCAAGCTGGTGCAGCGGGTCAAGGATCTGCTGGGCAAGGGCTACGTCCCGACGTCCCTGAACGTGACCAACGCGGCCAACCCGCTGTACACGACCCTCTGGACCAAGGACCCCGGCCGCAAGATCAACGTGCTGCAGGGCATCAAGGGCACCGAGCTGACCAAGCGCATCCAGGAGCAGCTGGCGGCCGGCTACCAGCCCAAGCTGCTCAGCGGCACGGGCACGGGTGCCGGCGCGGTCTTCGCCGGGGTCTTCGAGAAGACCACGCAGCTTGTCAAGTCCCAGGTGAGCCTGACCAAGGAGACCTTCACCAAGGTCAACCAGGAGCTCGCCGCCGCCGGCTACAGCCTGGCGTCGCTGGACGTGTACGGCACGGTGGAGCGGCCTCTCTATGCGGCCGTCTGGATCGCCGGCGCCGCCACGGGCACCCTCCAGGTGACCCTCGGCCAGACGGTCACGGAGCGCGGCAAGGAACTGCTGACCAAGACGAGGCAGGGCCTGCGCCCCGTCCTCATGGCCGTCGAGCCCGGCAACCTCTACACCACCGTGTGGGGCAAGGGCAGCGTGAGCGGCATCAAGGAGTACCTGAACCTGTCGAAGACGACTTACACCATCAAGTCGGCCCAGATGAAGCTGCTCGGCTACAGTCCGCAGATCCTGAGCGCCGAGGACGGCGTCATCGCGTCGATCTGGACCAAGGGCTAGATGTTCTTCCGGTGACTTCCCGGTGACGTGAGCCCGGACAGCACCCCTCCGCCGTTTTCGCGGTCTCGTCCCGCGGTGAGCCACGCGCGAAAGCCGTCACGGAGGGACGTGCGCCGGTGACTCACGGCACCGGGGAGCATCGAGGAGCGCCGCGACGTCGTCCGGCACGCCCGCCGCCGTGACACCCGGTGTCGCGGCGCCGGCCGCGTTGTGGGGGGTTGATGCGCCCCGGGTCATCCGAGGGCTTTCTCCAGCTGCGACTTGCTCATCTTCGAGCGGCCCTTGATGTCGCGCCGCTTGGCCTCGGCGTAGAGCTGGTCCCTGGTCCGGCCGGCCGCCCCGGTGTGCGAGCGCAGCCCGCCCCTGCGGCTCGACGACATGTCCTTGGTGGAGGTCTTGCCGGCGGTACGCGACTCGCCCGCCCTGGCTCGTTCCTTGTTCACCGTACGGGCGGCGATCTCCTTGGCCCGTTTGCCGCTCTCGCCGCGTTTCTTGGCACTGTCCTTGACGTGCTCGTACTGACGTTCCCGCTTCTTGCTAGAACCGCGAGGCATGGTGTCCCCCATTTCGTGAGATGACGCGTTTGGACGGCATCTACCCACCGGAACAGCACGAAACGGATGAACCTGATCAAACAGCCGGAACTCTGGCAGCGTCAGGCGGCCAGGCGGGTGATCGCGGCGATCGAGCGGTCGACGTCCGCCTCGGTCGTGGTCGCGTTCGAGACCGAGATCCGCATGTACCGCCGCCCCCGCCAGGTCGTGCCGCCCGCCCAGCAGGTGCCGTCCGCCTGCACGGCGGCCACCGTGCGGTCGGTGCGGGCGTCGTCGCCGAAGCGGACCAGCACCTGGTTGAGCACCACCTCGTTCGCCACCTCGAACCCGGCGGCGGACAGCCCGCCGGCGAACCTGCGGGCCAGCGCGCAGCAGCGGTCGACCAGCGCGGCGACCCCGTCGCGGCCCAGCTCCCGCAGCCCCGCCCACACCGCGAACCCGCGGGCGCGGCGCGAGGACTCGGCGGTCAGATCCGCTCCCGCCGGGACGCCGCCCGAGCCGACCAGGTACGCGGCGGTGAGGGACATCGCCGCCGCGTGCGCGCCGGGCCTGGCGCAGAACGCGAACGCCGAGTCGTAGGGCAGGTTCAGCCACTTGTGCCCGTCGCAGGCCCAGGAGTCGGCCAGCTCCAGCCCGTCCACCAGGTGCCGGGTCGCGGTGCCGGCCGCGGCCCACAGGCCGAACGCGCCGTCCACGTGCGCCCAGCCGCCGTGCCGGTGCACGAGCTCGCACGCCTCGCGGAGCGGGTCGCAGGCACCGGTGTTGACGTTGCCCGCCTGGAGGCAGACGACGGTGGGCCCCTCGGCTCCGGCGCGCAGCACCTCGCGCAGCGCCCCGGCGTCGATGGCGCCGTCCGGCCCGGCCGGCACCGGCTCCACGACGTCCGTGCCGAAGCCGAGCAGCCGCAGCGACCTGTCGATGGTGGCGTGCCGCTCCGCACCGGCGATCACCCGGACGCGCGGCGCGCCGGCCAGCCCGCGCCGTTCCACGTCCCAGCCCGCGTCGGCCAGCACCTGGTGGCGGGCGGCGGCCAGGCCGACCGTGTTGGCCGCCTGGCAGCCGGTGACGAATCCCGCCGACGCCTCCTGCGGGATGCCCAGCAGCTCCTTCAGCCAGCCGCCCGCGGCGGTCTCGGCCGCGATGGCCGCCGGGTGGGTGACGGCGTTGGTCGCGACCTCGTCCCAGCCGGCGGCGAGGATGTCGGCCCCGGTCGCCGCCGGCAGCGCGCCGCCGACCACGAACCCGAAGTACCGCGGCCCCGCCCCGGCGACCAGGCCGGGCTCGGCGGTGGCGATCAGGTCGCCCAGCACCCGCTCCGGCGGCGTGGGGCCGGACGGCAGCGGACCGGCGAACGCCTTGGCCAGCGCCTCCTGGTCGACCGGCACCCCGACCGGCCGCTCCGCCAGCGACCACCGGTATCCGGCCGCGTGCTCGGCGGCCGTGCGGAAAAGACGCGCCAACTCCTCCATCGACGCACCTCATCCCCGGCCCTGAGCCACATCGACGTGACCGGGGTCGATCACGCACGCCTCGTCCTGCAGATTCCGCGGCCAGGCCGCGCTCTCCACCATGCGCCGGTAGTCGGGACACTGGGTGAAGTCGTCGGCGCCGCACTCCATGAGGTGCTCGATGAGCCGCTTGGACGCGGCGATCTCCTCCAGGCGCCGGCCCAGCTCCTCATGCTGGCGTCGCAGCAGCGCCCGGCGCTCGGCGCGGCCGGCGGCGTCGAGCACGCCGCGGATCTGCTCCAGGCTCAGGCCGCCCGCCTTGGCCCGGATGATCGTCATGACGCGGATGACATGGTCGCGGGTGTAGCGGCGGCGGCCGTTCACTCTGGCGGCCGGGGTCAGCAGGCCCATCGACTCCCAGTGGCGCAGCACGTGCGGCGCCAGGCCGAACCGTTCCGCGAGCTCTCCGATGCGCATCGAGTCGGTTGACTTCATGTTGACATTAACTTGCGAAGCCGCCTCGCCGTCAACCCCTCGGGAACCGCCCGTCCGGCACGCCTCCGGAGACACGCAGCGGTGCGTGACGCCCTGTTCACAGATGACTGCGCAGGATCGTAAGGTGTCAGAGTGAAGGTCGAGATCATCCGGCCGGTCTGGCGCCCGCCGCGCACCTGACCGGCGCCCGATGCGCGGGACGTGGCCCCTACCCCTTCAGCCTGCGGGCTGACGCAGACAAGGAACAACCCCCCATGGCTCAGACCAGTCCACCCACTCCCGCCGAGACGGGAAACGACGGCCAGCCCGCGCTGAAGCGGGTGATGGGCCCCGGCCTGCTGCTGCTGTTCATCGTCGGCGACATTCTCGGCACCGGCATCTACGCCCTGACCGGCCAGGTGGCCGGCGAAGTGGGCGGCGCCGCCTGGCTGCCCTTCGCCATCGCCTTCGTCGTCGCCCTGATCACCGCCTGCTCCTACCTCGAACTGGTGACGAAATATCCGGAGGCGGCGGGCGCGGCTCTCTATGTGCATAAGGCGTTCGGCAAACACGTGCTGACGTTCCTGGTGTGCTTCGCGGTGATGTGCTCGGGCATCACCTCCGCCTCCGCCGCCTCGCGGGCCTTCGCCGCCAACCTCGTCACCGGCTTCGGCCTGGAGGCCGGCAACACCGTCATCCTGCTGATCGCCCTGGCGTTCATGCTGCTGGTGCTGGCGGTCAACCTGCGCGGCGTCGGCGAGAGCGTCAAGCTCAACGTGGTGCTCACCGCGATCGAGCTGTCGGGCCTGCTGCTGGTCATCGTGCTCAGCATGTTCTTCATCCTCGGCGGGCAGGCCGACTTCTCCCGGGTGGTCGCCTTCGAGACCCCCTCGGACAAGAGCGTGTTCCTGGCCGTCAGCGCGGCGACGTCGCTGGCGTTCTTCGCCATGGTCGGGTTCGAGGACTCCGTCAACATGGCCGAGGAGACCAAGGAGCCGTCCCGGATCTTCCCGCGGATGATGTTCACCGGGCTCGGCATCACCGGCGTGATCTACGTGCTGGTGTCCATCTGCGCCGTCGCGGTCGTTCCCGTCGGTGTGCTCGCCGAGAGCGAGACGCCGCTGGTGACGGTGGTGCAGACGGCCACCCCCGGAGTGCCGATCGCCGACCTGCTGCCGTTCATCTCGATGTTCGCCGTCGCCAACTCCGCGCTGATCAACATGCTGATGGCCAGCCGGCTCCTGTACGGGATGGGCAAGCGGGGCGTGCTGCCGCCCTTCCTGGCCAAGGTGAACGCCGTGCGCCGCACGCCGCACGCCGCGATCGTGTTCACCACGCTCCTCGCCATGGGCCTCATCACGTTCCTGTCGCTCGACCCGGAGAGCCCGGTGGTGTCGCTGCTGGGCGGCACGACGTCGCTGCTGCTGCTCGCGGTGTTCGCGTTCGTCAACGTGTCGGTGCTCGTCCTGCGCAGGGAGGACACCGGGGCCGAGCACTTCAACGCCGGCCGCGTCCTGCCGGTGCTGGGCACGATCACCTGCCTCTACCTGGTGCTGCCCTGGTCGTCGGGGCGGCCGGTCGGCCAATACCAGATCGCGGGCGTGCTGCTGGCGATCGGCGTGGTGCTCTGGCTGCTCACCTGGCTGTCACGCAGGAACAAGGTCTGACCACTCCCGGGGCCCGCGAGCCGGGCCCCGGCTCATCGGCCGTGCCGGAACGCGCCCCGCCCGTCAGCCGCTGCGGGCGGGGCGCGTTCCTGTCACATCACCAAGCGCCTGTCACATCACGAAGCGGAAGAGCGGGCTCGACGGGTCGATCTGCTCGATGCGCGGAGGGGCGGCCTCCATCCGCTTCAGCAGGGCCGGCAGGTCGGCGGGGCTCGACAGCTCGATGCCGACCAGCGCGGGGCCGGTCTCGCGGTTGTTGCGCTTGACGTACTCGAACAGGGTGATGTCGTCGTTGGGGCCGAGCACCTCGTCGAGAAAGCGGCGCAGCGCGCCCGGCTCCTGCGGGAACTCGACCAGGAAGTAGTGTTTGCGCTCCTCGTGGACCAGGGCGCGTTCGACGACCTCGGCGTACCGGCTGACGTCGTTGTTGCCGCCGGACAGCACGCAGATGACGGTGGCGCCCTCGGGGATGCCGGCCGTGGACGGGCCGCTGAGCGAGGCGGGCGCGAGCGCGCCGGCCGGCTCGGCGATGATCCCGTCGACCTGGTAGAGCGCCAGCATCTCGCTGCAGACGCGGCCTTCGGGCACGGCGACGAGCTCGGCCTTCGAGGCGGCGATGAGCGGAAGGGTGAGGGCGCCGGCGCGGCTGACGGCGGCGCCGTCGACGAAGGTGTCGATGGAGTCGAGGGTGACCGGCTCGCCGGCCGCGATGCCCGCGGCGACGCAGGCGGCTCCGGCGGGCTCGACCCCGACGACCCTCGTCTCCGGGTGCCATTCGCCCAGCCAGGCCACGGAGCCGGCCAGCAGCCCGCCCCCGCCGACCGGGAGCACGACCACGTCGGGCGCGGAGCCGAGCTGACTGACGGCCTCGCGGATGACCGTGCCCTGTCCGGCGATCGTCCTCGGGTCGTCGAACGCGGGCACCAGCGTCGCCCCCGTGGCCTCGGCGTCGGCGACCGCCGCCGCCGACGCCTCGTCGTACGTCTCGCCGCCCAGCACGATCTCGATCATGTCGCCGCCGAGCGCGCGGATGCGGTCGCGCTTCTGCCGCGGCGTCGTCCTGGGCAGGTAGACCCGGCCGCGTACGCCCAGCGCCGAGCAGGCGTAGGCCACGCCCTGGGCGTGGTTGCCGGCGCTCGCGGCCACCACGCCGGCCCCCCTCGTGGCGTCGTCCAGCTGGGCGATCAGGTTGAAGGCGCCGCGCACCTTGTACGAGCGGACGGTCTGCAGGTCTTCGCGCTTGAGCCAGATGTCGGCGCCGGTCAGCTCGGAGAGCCGGGCGCTGCGCTCCAGCGGGGTCGTCGCCACGATGCCCGCCAGCCGCCGGGCCGCGGCATCGACGGCCGTGGCGTCCACCCGCGCGGCGTCGTTCGCCGCGGCGGCCCGCGTCTGTGCGGGGCCGACTGAAGCGGCGTCCGCCCGTGCGGCGTCGCCGCTTCTGCCTCGATCTGCCATTTCGCTGTTCCTCTTCAAGCGTTTCGCTCGCTCGTCGCGTGGTGCGGCCTTCGTGCCCGTCGCGTCACCGTCGCGTCACCGCCGAGCCCCAACGCTCCCCCGTCCAGGCGATATCATATCGACGATCCTCGAACCGTCTTAATCGTCACCGAACTCGTCTGGAAGGGCATGACCACCGACACCGCACTTCCGCCGGACTCCGCTCAGCTGCTTGAGGTGTTCAAGGCGCTGGCCAACCCCGTGCGGCTCCAGGTGCTGCGGTGGTTGCGCGATCCGGAGAAGCACTTCCCGGTTGAGCAGGGTATCGCGGATCCGTACGAGGTCGGTGTCTGTGTCAGCCACATCCAGGGCAAGCTCGGGCTCGCGCAGTCGACCGTGTCCGCCTATCTGGCCGCGCTGGAGCGGGCCGGCCTGGTCCGCTCGACCCGGGTGGGCAAGTGGACGCACTACCGGCGCGACGAGGAGAACATCGCCAGGATCGTCGCCGTGCTGGGCGAATCCCTGTAGCGGCGACCGCCTTTTTACCCGCCCGCCCGCCCGGCAGGCCGGCACCGCCACCAGGACGCCTACGCCACCACCGTGCCGACGCTTCCGCTCGGCAGGCCGGCGCGGTCGGGCAGTACCCGGGGCAGGCCGCGTAGCCACGTCTCCAGGTCCGCCGGCCACCACCGCCCGGCCACCAGCCGGCCCAGTTCCTGCGCCACCGCCGACGACGACGCGGGCACCGGCACCACCCGTACGGGCGCGGCCCCCGCCAGCACCCCGAGCCACCAGTGCCGCCACGTCTCCGGCATTCCGTCGGGATCGAGCACCAGGTAATAGTCGGGCAGCACCAGCCGGTCGGCGCGCAGTTCGGCCAGCGCGGCCTCGATGGCCACTTCCAGCCCGCCGACGGGTTCGGTGCCGTCGAAGAAGCCCGTCCACGCCGCGGCCACTCCGGCCAGCGGGTCGGCGTCGTGCACCACGTACGTCGCCGCCGACCGTCCCGCGAGCTCCGCCACCTCGGCCGGTCCGCGCTCGCCGCGCGGGATCGCCCGCACGTTGTGCAGTCCGTCGAGGCCCGCGACCACGTCCCCGGCCGCGTCCCCCGCCACCACGACTACGGTACTGGTCAATCGCCGCATACCGGACAGTCTATGGTCGGCGCTCGGCCGCGGGGATCGAACGTCCCTCGCCGCCGGCTCCCCCACCGCCGGCGGACGGTGGCTCACTTCGACAGGTAGAGGGTCTTCCAGGTGCCCGCGTACAGGCAGTTCAGCGACGGCTTGGCGCTCCTGAACTCGGAGCAGACCTTGAGCTCGACCTGGTACACGTCGCGGTACTTGAAGGAGAAGTGCTTCGGCGTGCGGTAGGAGCAGTCGAGGACGCTGTGGTGCCGGAACGGCAGGTTGTTCCCCTTGCGGTAGCTGATGCGGAAGACCGCCCATCCGCAGGCGCTGCCGCGGGTGTTGTCGTACACCTTGCCGGTGATCTTCACCTGGCGGGCGGTCGGCAGGGTGGCGTGGTCCTCGCCGGCGGCGGACAGGGTGCCCCAGGCCTTCGCGGTGTGCCTGGGGGCGTGGTACGGGCCCCACGCGGAGCCCGCGTCGGCCTGGGCGGCGGGGGCGACGGCGGCGAGCGTAGTGATGGCGGCGGTCGCGGCGGCGGTCAGGCCGGCGAGGGTGCGGGAGATCGACATGGCCGGGAGGTCCTTTCGGGAGGTGTGACCACACTGTGCGCCGGATCGATTTCATGGCGCTTACCAGGGATCGGCGTCCACTTTCAGCTCTCTTGCACGGGACGTCCGTTACAGCAGCTCGTCATCCGATCAGAAAATAGGAGTGTACTCTCATAAGAAAGTCAACTCCGATGAAGGGAGAACGGGCATGAGCGGTGACGTCAACGGCCTGCACCATGTCGGGCACATCGTGCGGAACATGAACGAGGCCATGGAGCTGTATCGCCGGCTGGGCTTCTCCGTGTCGGCGCCCGTCCATCCCGTGCTGCCCGGCGCCGCCGAGATGTTCGGGGTGGCCAACGCGCACGTGCGCTTTCCCGGCGACTTCATCGAGCTGGTGGCCGTCATCGGGGACGGCTCGCACCTGCCGGCGGGCGCCCGTGCGATCCCGCTGGAGGTGCCGGAGGAGAGGCGGGCGGGGCTGGCGGCCGCGATCCGCGTCACCGTGGCGAACATCGCCGCCTTCGCCGAGCGGTTCGAGGGGGTGCACATCATGATCGCCGACACTGCCGATCTCGACGGCGTGGCTTCCCGGTTGGCGGCCGGCGGTGTGGTCCATGGCGGCGTGCACGCCGTCCAGCGGCCTGTGGAGACGGGCGCCGGGGTCAGGATGGAGCCGGCGCGCTACCTGGAGATCTCCGATCCGGATCTGGGGCCGGGACGGGTGCCGGAGGGCCGGATCGGGTTCGCCGAGAACCTGCTTGCGGGCTCGTCCCTGGCACACGTGGACCATCCCAACGGGGCGACCGGGCTGGCCGAGTGCGTGCTGTGCGTGGACGACGCGGCGTCGCCCGAGGTGGAACGACGCTACGCGACGTACTTCGGACGTCCGGTGAACCTGGGACGGGCGGGCACCGCCATCGAGCCGGCGGGGGTCACGGTCGTCAAGCCGGCCGGGGTCACGGTCGTCGCCGCGTCGGCGTTGGACGCGGTGTTGCCCGGCGAGCGTCCGGCCGCGCTGCCGGCGTTCGTCGCGTACGCGGTCACCGTGCGCGACGTGGCCGCGGCCGAGCGGCTGCTGCTCGGCAACGGGGTCCCGGTCGCCAGGACCGCCGGCGGGGAGGTGTTCGTCCCCGCCCGCGCCGCGCTGGGCGTGGCGATCATCTTCCGCCAGGAAGGTAAGGCTGGGGCGGGGAGATCGGTAACGTGGCGGGGGTGTTCGAGTATCACGGATGGTTGACCATCCGCGAGACCGCGGGTCTCGACGACGATCCGGCGTCACTGCGGCGGCAGGTCGAGAAAGTCGGGGAATGCCTGGCCGAGCTCGGCGACTACGGGCTGGTCGATCTGCGGTGGATGAACGGCGTGCCGTTCATCCACGTCGGCGGCAACCCCAATCATCGTGGCACCTGGGGTCCGGCGATCATCACCCTGTTCTCCCGGGTCGGCCGGATCGCTCCCGGGTCCTACGGGCTCCTGCACGTCTGGGACGACGAAAGCGGTCCTCACTCCAACGAGTTCCGGGTCTTCCGGCTGGCCCGGGGCGAGGTGACCGAGCACGCGGACGCCCTGTTGTCGCCGGCGATCCCCACCCTCGAAGATCCATGGGGCGGTGACGCGACCACGGGGTGATCGCGATCGTACGACCGACCACCCGTAGTCCGTCACCTCACCGACCGGATGCGCCTCAGGCGAGCCGGCGCGGGCCACCGCACCGGGGCACGCGAGCCCGCGCGGGCCACCGCACCGGGGCACGCGAGCCCGCGCGAGCGGCCGTACTGGAGAAAGCCGTGGACGTGGCGCGGGCGCGGCCTCTACGCTCGGGGCGCAAGCAATCAACGTGAGATCTCCGCTCGGTGACGGAGCCGGTGTGGGGCGCGCGTCCCCGTTCCACACCGATACTGGACGGTTCCCGGCGTTGACCACGGGTCGGCAGATCAGGACGCCGACGACCCCAGGTGGTCCGTCCCGCCGCGCGGCGAAAGGGACGCGCCGTGCTTCCGGCCACCTATCGCCATCTTCTGCGCACTCCTGGTGCCGCCGCCTTCTTCCTGACCGCCGTCGCCGGCCGGGTCGGCATCGCGATGACCAGCCTCGGCCTGGTCTGGCTGATCCACTCCCGGACCGGCTCCTACGCCGTGGCCGGCCTGGTGACCGGCGGCTTCGCCGTCGCGGAGGCGCTGGCCGGGACGCAGCTCGGCCGGCTCGTCGACCGCTTCGGCCAGACCCGGGTGCTGCCGCCCGCCCTGCTCGCCCACGCCTCGGCGGTGGCCGTCCTGCTCACCCTGGTCGCGTCCGGCGACCCCGCGTGGTCGCTGACGGCGGCCGGGGTCGCGGCCGGTGCGAGCATCCCGCAGCTCGGCGCGCTGTCCGGGGCCCGTTGGGCGGCCCTGCTCAATGGCGGCCGATCCGCCGAGCTGCCCACCGCCTTCGCGCTGGAGTCGCTCGGCAACGGGTTCGCCTACCTGGCCGGTCCCGTGCTGGTCAGCGTGGCGGGGGCGAGCGGGCATCCGGCGTTGGGGTCGGCGCTGGCGGCGGCTCTGGTGGTGGGCGGCGGGCTGGCGCTGGCCGCCCAGCGCCGTACCGCCCCGCCGCCGGCCTCCGGGGCGGCGGAGCGCCGCCAGGCGAGACGTTCCCTGCTGCGGCCCGGTTTCGCCGTGCTGGCCGGGGTCAACCTGGCCATCGGCGTGTTCTTCGGCGCCATGCAGGTCTCGGTGGCGGCCTTCGCGGTCGAGCACGGGGTCCCCGCCGCCGCCGCGCCGCTCTACGCGGCTTCCAGTTGCGGCGAGCTGCTGTCCGGCTGGCTGTACGGGGTGCGCCGATGGCGGGCGGCGCCGCGGGTGCAGCTGGCGGTGGGGACGTCCGTACTGGCCGTCTGCTGCCTGTCGTTGCCGGTGACGGACTCGTTCCCGGGGATGGGGGTCGCGGTGGCGCTGACCGGGATGACGATTCCGCCGGTTCTGGTGCTCACCGGCGTGCTCACCCAGGCGACGGTGCACCGCTACGTGCTGACGCAGGCGTTCACCTGGCTCAACTCGGCGAGCGCGGCCGGCTCGGCCATCGCGGCGGCGGCTTCGGGGCGGGCTGTGGACACCTTCGGCGCCGCAGGGGGCTTCACGATCGCCTGCGCGGCCACCGTCACGATGACGCTGCTGGCCGTGGCCGGCCTGCACGCCCTACGCCCGTCCCCCGGTGAACCCGCCATCGACACCTGACCGGCCCCGTGTCAGCCGCCCAGCGTGCGCTTGAGGTGGAGGAGGTGGGCGCGGCGGGTGTGGGCGCGCCAGGCCAGTGCCAGCGACGCCCCCACGAACACCGCCCCGGCCGCCAGGGGCGGCAGCGGTCCCGTGTCCCGGGTGACGGCGATCGTCGTCACGAGCGCGGTCGCCGTGACCGAGGCGGCCACCGCGATCCAGGCCGCGATCACCCGCTCGGTCGCGAACAACGGCGCCCTGCGCGTGAGCACCCACCCGCCGTAGCCGGCCCAGGCGAGGCAGAACCCCGTCAGTACGGCGAAGGCCGTACGCGTGCCGCCGGGCAGCGGCCCCGGCTCGGTCGCCCACAGGGCGGCGACGAAGACCGCGCCTGCCAGGCCGGCCAGCAGCGCCGCCACCGCGCGGATCCGCCGTCCCTTCGACAGGGACGACTCCAGCCGGTCGATCAGCTCCTGCGCCGAAAGGCGTGGCTCCTCCTGCGTCATGGCCGGTATCCCTTCTCCGTCAGATGTGCACGCAACAGGCGGCGCGCCCGGTTGAGCCGGGACTTGACCGTTCCGGCGGGAATGCCGCAGATCTGCGCGCATTCCTGCACTGTCAGGTCCTCCAGGTAGAACAGGACGAGGATCTCCCGCTCCAGCACGGGCAGGCCGGCCAGCCCCGCCATGACCTCGGCCCGCTCCACCAGCGCCTCGGCCGGGTCGTCCGCGGCCGGCGCCTCCGGCCCCAGGGCCGCCTCGGCCCTGGCGTACTCCGCGCGCAGCCGGTCGTTGACCGAGCGGCGGGCGATGGTGAACAGCCACGGCCTGAACCGGGCGGGGTCGCGCAGCCTGGGCAGGCCACGGACGACGGCCAGCCAGATCTCCTGCGACACGTCGTCGGCCCGCTCGGCGTCCAGCATGCGGCGCGCGTACGTCCAGACGGGCATCCGCCACCGCCGCACCAGCTCGGCGACCGCCGCCCGCTCGCCCAGCTGGGCGTTCACCACCAGAAGCTCGTCGGTCATCCCGTCCCTTCCGTCAACGAGCACAGTCGGGCGAGACGGCCCTCCGGTTCACGGTTCGCGAGGATTGTCGCGGTACGACGGAGCTCCGGCCGAGTTCCGCGACTCAGACGGGTGGCCAGCCCAGCGAGTACGGCGGCGAGTCCGCCGGAGGCTCGCCGCCCGCCTCGGTGAAGGCGTTCATCGCCGCGACGAGCTCCCGCCGCTGCTCCGGTGACATGCGGGCGACGATGGAGCCGATCTCGCGGCTGCGGTGGGCCATCACCTGGTCCACGATGAGCCGCCCCTCCTCGGTCAGCCGCATCAGGCTCTCGCGCCGGTTGCGCGGGTTGACCTCCCGTACGATCAGCCCGGCGGCCATGAGCCGGTCGGCCATGCGCATGGCCGTGGACGAGTTGACCCCCAGCAGGTCCGCCATGGTGACCAGCTTGGTCTCGCCGTGGGTGGCCAGCGCCACCATCATGCGGAACTGCGGCAGCGTGACGCGGTCCTCGACCGCGCCCAGCGATCGTGCGGCGACGGCGACCAGCAACCGGGAGCCGGTCAGGACCGCAGAAACGACGGCCGAGAGGTCCTCGCCGTGGACCCGGCGCTCATCGTCTTCCTCCATGGCCACTGTTGTACAGCCCCGCCGGAGTCCTCGGGCCCTCCTTCGGGCCGGAATCGCGCCACATCACCACCCAGCGATGACCTGAAGTCCCGTTTCGCCACGAAATTTCGGAATTTGGCGGGTGGAGGCTGGATGAGACGCCCAGGCCCTACGCGCCGCCGCTTCCTCAACCGTGGTCAACACAACCAGCGGCTGGTCACCAGGTCACTCCTGACCAGCCCGCGGTAGTGGCGCAGCTCTGCCCGCCGGTACCGGGCGATGAGCTTGGTCGTGATGCCGTACAGCCAAGGGCGCACGGCCCCTTGGGAGGCGTCGAACGCCTCGCGCCGCTGGAAGGCGACGAGGAAGGTCTCCGCCGCCAGATCCTCCGCCATGTCCAGGGGGATCCGGCGGGCGATGTAGCGGCGGATCTCCTCGTAATGGGCATCGAAGACCGCTTCGAACGTGTCAGGGGCAAGTCTCAATCAGGGCTTCAGAATCAGGCCGACATCCCTTCTTGCCCGCCGCCGCTCCACCCTTCCCGACAATCTTGCGAGCGGATGAGGAGCACGAGCGGCTCTCCTACAGGGGAAGGATCGCCGATATGGCCGTCAGAGCAGCCTGCACGATGATGATGCCGACGACCGATCGAAGAAGGATCAGCTTCCAGTGGAGCGCTCCCGCGACCCGCTGCGCCCGCAACCGATCAGCGTCCTCGCGCTCACCGGCGACGGGACCCCGCAGCGACGCCCCCGAGCCAGACCGGCGCCAGAGCGCCACCACCAGCAGCAGGACGGCGCCGGCCGCGCACGCCTGGGCCACGGCGTTCGCCACGGTGGACAGCAGCCCATGAGTCGCCACCCCACGAGCGGCCACCAGTAAGACCCCGGTCCCGGCAAGCAGCACGAGGGCGGCGGCGTCCGCGTACAACACTCCGCGCCGGCTGCGTGCTGCGTCCGAAGGAGACATCGACACCCATATCAGTGTTCCGGAAAAGACCGCATGAATGGCTTACCACACGACGTCACCCCGTGACATCCGACAAGGACCGGCGAACCGAGGTCGTGTCGTCGAACGTGACGCCCAAGCGCATGATCATCTGCGGGTAAGCGCCCGAGCAGATCTCCCGCCTCAGGAACTCCCGCAGCAGCTCCATCTCCAGGACCTGCGTGTGAAAGGCCGCGCTGACCCCGTACGCCGCCGCGTGCAGCAGGACGTGCTGGAGCGCCTCCCCCGCGCTGATCCAGTCCGCCCGCCCGTCGCCGGCCGTGGTGAGCAGCGCCACCACCCCGAGCCCCGGGTCGCGGCCTCCCTCGCCGCCCCAGTCGTGGCGCCAGGCGTAGTCGCGTTGCGGGAAGTCGGGATCGGTGCGCACGGCGTGCCTGGGGTAGCCCGTGGCGGGCACTCCGTCGTCGCGGCTGCTGCCGGGCGGCCGGGCCCAGCGGATCACTTCCAGGCTGAAGCGCCGGTCCTGGCTCTGCACCCCCTGCGCGGCCCGGGTGAGCGAGGCCAGCACGTCGACCGCCGCCGGTGAGCGTACCGGCGTCAGCTCGGCGCCCTCGGCCGCGGCCGCCTTGACCAGCCGGTCGATCAGCTGATCGGGGACGGGCACGTCGGCGAAGCCGGCGCGGTGGGTGCGCCGCCGCTCGATCTGCTCCGCGAGCATCCGCACCGTCTCGTCCGGATTCGTCTCCGAGCCCGGTCTGAGCGTGGCGAGCAGCGACGGGCGGTCCGGGTCGGGCAGGACGCGGACGACGGGCTCGTAGCCGTGGCAGCGCATCGCCGTACGCAGGGTGAACAGGGCCGCGCCGCAGCTGATCGACAGCTCGCGGCCGGAGGCGTCCTCCACCCGCAGCTTCCTGTCGGTGTCGGCCTTGAGGCAGATCTCCTCGCCCGACACCGAGAACGCCCACGGCTGGGTGTTGTGCACCGACGGCGCCCAGCGCGCGGCCTCGACCGCGGCCTCCATGGCGCTTTCCAGCGGGTGCTTCGCCGGACGGATGCTCATGGCCGTTCCCCCTCCACCGAACGATGTGCCCAGCACAACACACCGACGAACCTCCTGGTCAGAGGCTTATGTCCGCACCTTCCCCGACGTCTGGTGGCGAACAGAGGACTTTCGTCCCTGTACGCGGAGGGCCCGCGGTGGGCACGCTGCTGGAGTGATGTACCTCCACGACCAGCCGCCGGACGCCGATGGCACGCGGCGGCTCCAGGAACTGCCCGCGGCCGAGGCGCTGCGGCTGCTGGCCGGCGTGCCGTTCGGGCGGATCGTCTTCACCCGTCAGGCGCTGCCCGCGATCAGGCCGGTGAACCACGTCGTCGTGGACGGGCACATCGTGATCCGCTCCGATCCCGGCACGATCCTCGGCGTCCAGGTGGCGCGGGCGGAGACCGTGGTGGCGTACGAGGCGGACGAACTGGACGGGCACGAACGCCTGGGCTGGAGCGTGATCGTCACCGGGGTCGCGCACGCGGTGACCGATCCCGGTGAGGTGGCCCGGTTGAAGGGGCTGCTGCGGCCGTGGGTGACGGGCGGGATGGATCAGGTGATCCGGATCCGCCCGGAGATCACCACCGGATTCCGGCTGGTCCCCGCGCTGGGGGAACCGGGACGTACAGAGGCCGATCTGCGCAAATAACCGATCTGTGCGGATGGCCCGCATCCGGACGCGACTCGCTCAGAGCCTGATCCAGTCGGTCGACACGCTCAGCCCCGTGACCGTGCGGCACTGCAGGCGGAACGGTTCCGGCGGCTTCTCGTTCAGGACGAACACCCCCATCTCATCCACCGCCGCCACGTGCGAGTACCCCGACTCGCTCAGCACGTGGATCCGCCCGGCCTGGGGCGGCACGAGCTGGCCGATCAGCGTGCCTTCGGTGATCTCCAGCTCGATGCTCAGCTCGGCGGCCACGAACGTCAGGGCCCGCAGCGCGGCCGGGTCGGCCCGCAGCAGCGCCGCCTCCTCGTCCTGTTGCAGGCCGGAGTCGTAGGCCAGCTCGGCGAGTTCGGCGTCGATGTTGTGCCAGGCGAAAGCGGTCTTCCCGGCCTCGACGAAGTCGCGTGGGACGGCGTCTGCGGCCGTGAGGGCCACGATGAGGCGAGCGAGTAGTTCCTCGTCGTCCCACACCTCAGACATGATGTTCACCTTCTCTCGTTTCCAGGTCCGCCCGCATGACGGCGACCAGGGCGGCGTCCGCGCGCAGCCGCGCCAGGCAGCGGGCTCTGGTGGGGCCGATGCTGCCCATGGCCATCCCCAGGCGGCGGCAGATCTCGTTGTAGGGCATCTCTTTCATCAGCAGGCCGAGCAGCCGCCGGCAGTCGGGCGACAGCCGGGCGAAGGCGGCGCGCAGCACGGCGTCGCGTTCGGCGTCCTCCACGACCTGCTCGATCGTGGTGGTGCGGTCGTCCATGGCCATGGCCACGTCGAGCAACTGCTCGGAGTGGTCCTGCTTGCGTCTCGCGCGGCGTACGCGCAGGCATTCGTGTTTCGTGGTGGTCGCCAGCCAGGAGCCGATCTTGTCGGGGTCGCGCAGGCGGCCGAGGTGCTCCACCGCGCGCATCCACACGTACTGGGCCACGTCGTCGATGTCGCGGCGGTCGAGCCCCTGGTCCCGGCAGATCGACCACAACATCGGGGCGTACCGCTCGACGAGCACGTCCCACGCGCCCTGGTCACCCGCGCGTGCGCGGACGACCAGGGCTCCGACAACGGACTCCTGCGACATGACCACGCCTCCTCCGGCGGTCCTCGCCCCGGTCAGTTCCTCCTGGGCCGGACCACCTCGATGCCACTGTCGGCGAACCCGTCCAGCTTGACCACACCTTGCCCGCTCAGCAACCGGTCCGCCGCCTCTCCGGCGTCGATTCCCTGGGTGTAGGCCTGATGTGCCAGGTAGCCGGCGGTGTACGCGGCCGCGAAAGAGCTGCCGCTCCAGGTGGCGTGGCCGGGGTGCGGGAAGGTCGCCCGCCTGTCGCTCACGACGACTTTGCCGGAGGGTACGTGCAGGTCGGCCATCCGAACGACCCCCGGCAGGTACAGTCCGGGCAGATCGACGCCCGGTGCCAGGCAGTCGGTCCACGGGGCCTCCTCAGGCGTGGGCGAGAAGTAGGCCGGCAGGCCGTCCTTGTCCTTCGCCCCGACCGCGATGACCGTGGAGCTGGCGGCGGGCCACATCGGGATGTTCGACGGCAGGTCGGAGAAGACGGCGCCGGCGGGGGCCCGCTCCTTCGCCTGGCCGTGGTTGCCCAGGGCCGCCACCTTGACGACGCCGGACGTGCGCTCGCAGGCGCGCGCCAGGGTCAGCGGCTCGCGCCCGTCCGCCGCCGCGCTGCCCAGGGCGATGATCATGAGGTCGAGGTCGTCGTCCAGGCTCTGCACCAGCCGGGTGGCCAGCGTCCACGAGGTCGTGACGAGTCGCTCGGCGTCCAGCACCGGGTAGACGACGAAGTCGGCGTCGGGCGCCTGCCGCGCGGCCACCGAGGCGACGAAGACGGCGTGCCCGCTGAAGGACACCCACTCCGGGCGCGGGCTGAGCAGGGCTCGGGGGGAGTCGATGACGTAGCGGCCCGCGAGCCCCTCGTGCGGGTACATCGGCGTGTCGAAGACGCCGATGCGCGGCCGCCGCCTGGGGCCGTCGGAACGCGCGGGCAGCTCGAACGCCGCGGCCGGCTTGGGGTCGCCCGCGCTGCCCCCGCTGTACGGCGAGCCCTCGATGTTCTCGTAGACCCGGTTCTTGGCCACGATCGGCTGGTAGCCGGCGTGCTTCTGGGCCGAGGTCTCCCGCAGGTGGAACAGCAGCAGGTCCAGCGGCGTGGGCGCCTCCCCCGGCTCGTAGCCGCCGGCGGCCCGCGCCCTGACGCGCTGTTCGAGGTTGGGCCCGAGCCTGGTGACCGCCTCTGCCACACCGACCAGCCCGTACAGGTTCAGCCCGAGGCCCTTGCTGGACTCGGTCAGCTCCGCCTTGATGCCGAGGCCGGACAGTTCGTGGCGGACGAGGGACTCGTCCTTCAGATCGACGACGATCTGATCGGGATAGAACGCCTCGATCCGGCGCCGGACCACACCGTAATGACCGGCCGTCATCGCATGTCTCCTTCGCTCGGGTGGTGAAAGCGCGCGCCGACATGCAGAGAACAGTTGTTGCCGGGTTGATACATCACAGACCGCAGGTTTCACGGCACACTCACGAGGGTGAGTGCGAGCCCCCCTGATCTCGCCACCGAGTTGCTCAGGCTGGCCGAGGCCGATCCCGCCCGGCTGACCGGCCTGGCCTCGGAGGTCGCCCGCCGGGCGCGCGCCGGAGGCGACCTGGAGCTCGCCTCGTCGGCCTGCCGCGCCCTGGGCATCGCCGCCCTGCACGTGACGGACCTGCGGACCGCGGAGCGGTACCTGCGGGACGCGATCCGGCTCGCGGTGCGGGCCGGTTCGCCTGACCTGGCCGCCGAGGCGCGGCTGCGACTGGCGTTCGTCCGGTGCGTCCAGGGGCGGATGGAGCAGGCGATCTCCGAGGTGGAGCTGGCGCTGCCCGACCTGCACGGCGCCGGCCGGGCCAGGGCGGAGGCGCAGCGGGCGGTGATCTTCAACCACCTGCGCCGTCCCGAGGACGCGCTGGCCTCCTACCGGCTCGCCGTTCCCGTCCTCGGCCGGGCGGGAGATCATCTGTGGCTGCAGCGGGTCCTGTCGAACCGGGGCATCGTGCACGGCTACCGGCACGAGTTCGCCGCCGCGGAGAGCGACTTCCAGGAGGCCGAACGGCTCTGCCGGCGGCTCGATCTCGATCTGTCGCTGGCCGTCGTGTGGCAGAACCTCGGCTGGCTCAACGCCCTGCGCGGCGAGGTGCCGGCCGCACTGCGCTACCTCGACCAGGCCGAGCGGCGCTTTCGCGCCCTCGACACCCACCAGCTGTGCTGGACGCTGGCCGACCGCACCGAGCTGCTGCTGTCGGCCGGGCTGATCGCCGAGGCCAGGGAGGCGGCCGAGGAGACCGTGCAGGAGTTCGAGCGCCGCGGGCGCAAGGTGGGGCTGCCGGAGGCGCGGCTGCTGCTGGCCCGCACGGCCTATCTCGTACGCGATCACGAGGAGGCTGTACGCGAGGCCCGCCGCGCGGCGCTCGCCTTCGGCCGTCAGCATCGCCGCGAGTGGGTGGCGGTGGCGCGCTTCGTGGCCCTGAGGTCTTTGGCGGCGATGAGCGACGACCCGGGCCGAGGCCCCACAGTCGGGCGGCGGGGCGGGCGGGTGAGCGTGCGTCAGATGGAGGAGTGCGCCGCCGAACTGGCCGAGACCGGCTGGCCCGCCCCCGAGGTGGAGGCGCGGATGATCGCCGCCCGGCTGGCCGTGGACGCCGGCCGGCCCAAGCGGGCCGAGCGGCAGTGGGAGATCGCCGGGCGGCGCCGCCACCGGGGCCCGGCCGGTGAACGCATCCACGCCTGGCACGCGGAGGCGCTGTTACGTCTGGCCAGGGGTAACCCGCGCGGCGCCAAGAGCGCGGTCCGCACCGCGTTACGCCTGCACGACGAGTACCGCGCCACGCTGGGGGCGACCGACCTGCGGGCGCACGCGTCGGAGTCCCGGGTGGAGGTGGCCGAGCTGGGGCTGCGGCTGGCGCTGCGGGACGGCGTACCCGCCGACGTGCTGACCTGGGCGGAACGGGGACGCGCCCGCCACCTGCTGATGAGACCGGCCAGACCAGCCCACGACCGGCACCTGGCCGAGGCACTCGCGCAGCTCCGCATCACGGTCGCCAGGATCCAGGAGGGCCGGACGGCGGGCGAGGACACCGCGGCGCTGGTGGAACGGCAGATCACCCTGGAACGCGAGATCCGCGACCACTGCCGCCGCCAGGAAAAGGTCTCCACCGACGCCAGCCCCACCGCGCCCGTTCCGCTGCGGCGGGTGGCGGAGGCGCTCGGGGAGCAGGCGTTGGTGGAGTTCGTGCAGGTGGACGACACGCTGCACGCGATCACCGTGGTCGACGGGCGGAGCAGGCTGCGCGCGCTGGGACCGCTGGCACCCGTGCGCACACTCGTCGACCGCGTGCCGTTCGCGCTGCGGCGGCTGGCCCGGCGCACCTCGGTGCCGGGCAGCCAGGCCGCCGCGCTCAACCTCCTGCGCGACACCGTCGCCAAGCTCGACGCGCTGCTCCTGCGCCCGCTCGCCGGCGACCTGCGTGACCGGCCGCTCGTGCTGGTCCCGAGCGGTCCCATCCAGGCCCTGCCCTGGTCGCTGCTGCCGTCCTGCGCGGGCCGCGCGATCTGCGTGTCCCCCTCGGCCACCCTCTGGTACGCCGGCACCCAGGCGGGCCGCGCCCGTACCGAGACCGGCCGGGTCGTGGTGGCCGCCGGTCCAGGACTGCCGGGGGCCCGCTCGGAGGCGGAGGGGGTCGCCTCGATCCACACGGTTCCGGCACTCGTGGACGACGCCGCCGGCGCGGAGGCGGTGCTGGCCGACCTGGACGGCGCCGCCCTGGCCCACGTCGCCGCGCACGGCCGCATCCACCCGAGCAACCCGCTGTTCTCCTCCCTGCGCCTGGCCGACGGCCCGCTCACCGTCTACGACCTCGAACGCCTGCACCGGGCGCCGGAGATCGTGGTCCTGGCCGCCTGCGACACCGGCCGCTTCGTCGTGCGGCCCGGCGACGAGCTGCTCGGCCTCAGCGCCACGTTCCTGGCCCTGGGCACCCGGACGATCGTGGCGCCGGTCCTGTCGATCCTGGACACCGAGAGCACCACCCTCATGATCGCGCTGCACAAACTGCTCGCCGCCGGCCACTCCACCGCCTCGGCGCTCGCCCAGGCACAGCAGCAGGTGGCCAGGGACAACCTGGAGGCGTACGCGGTCGCGGCCGGCTTCGTCTGCCTGGGCGCCGACTCGACGATGCCGGCCTGACCGTCCGTGATCGGCATCCGGGCGGCATCCGGACGACATCCCGGCGCGGACCGAGCCGGGAAACCAAGTCAAGGGGGTCAAGCCATCCTTGAATGCCGGAATGAGCTGGATCGACGCCGAATGCCTGAAGGATGGTCGCGCTCAACTCCTTCGCCATCTCCCATACGGTCTGGACGATCAGGAGACAGCCTTTCACAGGAGAATGACGAGCATCTGCTCGGCCGATTTCATCTCAAGCTCAAGAATCTGCGGACGTACGCAAGAGACGCGGGTGAGCAGCTCAGGGCTGAGGGCAGCGCGTTGATGCAGGTCGCCGATCCGGCCCGGGTGTTACCTCATGTGCCGGCCGAGTGCGGTGGGCCGGTCGGAGTACCAGCGGAGAGGGCCGTGCGCGAAGTGTTCACCGATCCTTGGCACACTTCGTCTATGTCTGACGGGACACGGCCGGAGATCATGACAATGATGGTCACATCCCCGCAAGGAGGTCGTCCCGTGCCCGTTCCGCCGCACTCCCGGCAAGTCCCGCCGCATTCCCGGCCCGCCCGGCCGGCTCGGCTCGCCGTCGTCCTCGCCGTCCTGTCGTCCCTCATCGGCCTGGCCGGCGTCGCCCCCGCCAGTGCCGACGTCTACAACTCCTGCACGATCTCCCGCTGCTCCGACGCCCGCTCGGCCAGGGCGACCTGGGCCGGCAAGGGCTTCCCCACCTCCGCCGGCTGGTACTCCTGGCCCGACGGCTACTTCCTCTAAGCACACTACGGCGCGGGCTAGCTGTTGTCTATGAGATGCAATGGAAAAGCTCACGGAATCGGAAATCGAACCGCAGGCATCAGCTGGATCCGCGCAGGCTAGCCGGCTTCACGTTCCGTGGCGAATAACTCCGGCCGCCTTCAAACGCAACCGCCGCAGGAACGCAACCACGTTGAGATGCCTCAACCGCTCATTCGTTTAGCAATCTAATCGCATCCTCTGATGCATGTCTATAAGATTGAAGATCGAGCGCCGCGCTTGGTGTGCTTATTTTCGCAAGTTTTGACAGCAAGGGCCCTGGGGGACCGCCAGAATCTATAAAATATGTGCTAGAATCAAGCGCTCCATTTCTTAGCATCAAGTCGTAGCCATCAGGAAAATAGTCATCCCCCCATTCTTCGCCGATCTCGCGCAATACTGCTTCTTTTTGCTGGTTGCGTTCTTCCTCGGTCAACGCATCTCCTTCATTGCAGAGCGTCAAAGCAATGCTATAGCCAAAATGCAACCTTGCCTTTCCGTCGCTACTAGGGTGCCATATGTTCGCCCAGGTTCTTGGCTGATGACTCCCATTGTCTCACGAGCTTGCGGTAGCGATAACAACGGGCGGCAAAAACTATCAGCAGGTGCAGCGAGACGTAAATGGACATCCCAACTAGAACAAGCCACCAAAAGTTGATAGACATGGGCACTCCCCAAAAAGAGAGGAATACATTTCTGGACTTTGCCCAAGGCGGCTGTATGGTCCGAAGGAGAACAGCCGACAGGGAGGCAAGAATTATATACAATATGCCCACCCTTGCCGTGAGTGGAGCTCTTAGTAGACTATCTTTATCAGCAGCAAATCCCAGCCATGAAACGGCGAGGACTGCGAACGTTAGGAGAAAAGACGGGAAATTGTTCACATTGTTGTCAAATGGGGATTGAGAAAATAGAGCGATCAGCGCTGTCGTGAAAACCGATGCCCCAGTGGCCAAGCCAAGCGTTCCTGGCGGAACCTCTGCAAACTCTACAACAGTGCTCATTCGAGGGGGTTGGCTAACCATGTCCAAGCCCCGAATGTACAGGTGGGCATACGGCAAACCAGATTTATACCGGATCCGCACATACGGCCTGGGTGTCTTATCTGGCGGCCCAGGAGGCGGGAATACGTCCTCAACTCGTAGTGCCGGTGCCCCTTCATTGTTGAGGTTGCGGAGATAATGCGCGCTCACATACCTTCCAGGTTCGCCTTGCATGCGGAAATGGTATTCGGCTGCAAGATGAGGCCAGTGCAAGGGCAGGTTGAATATCCGAGGTTTGCTGCCCATCAAGAACCGGATGGGGCCCAGAAGCCGATCCTTTACCCGGTCCCCTCTCTGCTGAAATAGAGGAACAGTCTTGCTCGTTTTGATTATTATTCTCGACCCTCTCTTCACCTCTGCTATGAGGGGGTAATACCCTTTAAGCATTTCGCAGAGTATAGATAGCTGCTTATGCAGTCTCCATGCCTCGCTATTCCTGATAAAGACATCACGCAATTGTTGCAGTGGGGTAAGCGGTAGGATCTCTCTGGTTCCTATTGTCCATATGTGATTGAGAACAGTCCTGGCCGCTGCCTCATAGTCGTCTGCTATTCGTGGTGGAACGGGTGGGTATATTGCCCTTAGGGCGCGTAGGGTGGTTACCGTCAGGAGGCCGCGAGACCTTGCGAGTGGAAGAATTGGGATTGAATGCCCTTCGCTATCCTCTACGTCAAAGTTGTCCAGAAATATTCCCTTTTGGATCCAAAGTATGGGAATAACTATCTTCCGCCCTCTCCTCCTTCTTGGAATATTCAAGGTTAGGGAAGCCTTCAATCGAAGACACTGGTCCCTGATTTCTGCCTCCTCTACGACTCTCTCTATAAATCGGTGAGGTTGTCTGAGCATATCGAAAAAGAGCTCAGGATCGTACTCCATTCCCTCTATTTCGTCAAGCGTCTGGCTTATCGCCGCTTTCTTGACATCGGGAGAATATTGATCGACTAGGGGACGCCCCGGGGATCTCCCGCCATAATGGACCTTAGTCCATTTACGATAAACTCGGCGAGATGATTCCAAGACAATGCAGCCAAAGATCAAAGCGACTGCTGCCACCAAAATCTCTGGCGCCATAAATTGCGTAACGGCATTTCTTAGCTGATCAATGGCGACAATAAGGAGAAGGAGTATTCCCAGTATCAAGAGAATCCACTTGGCAAAGTAAAGCCAAGTCGACTTCGTTCTGTCATCCATATTATATCCCCTGTGGCGATTAGAAGCAGGGGTTGTTCTTCCCTGGAACTGTGTTTTCACTCTATTATTTAGCAAATTATGATGATAGTTTTGCTCTTTTGATGTCTATATTCTCTGCGGCCATCGTCCGATTGATAGCCGGGGGGTACCGAATCACGTCGCCACGAAGGTTAGTGAGGTCCAAGGGGAGCCAAATAGGGGAGCCAGCGCGCTCAGACCTGCGACGATGGCACACGACGCCTTGAGACGCCCGCGCAGGTAGAAGGCTCCCCGCCCGACTCCTTCAGAGCTCCCCGGACCTGCCTTCCTTGCCGTCGCGTCAATGTCAAGCCGATGGGATCCAGACGTTCAGGGCTGGTCAGGGGGTTCCCCACCAGCGGTAACTAGGTGCTTAGGAAGGGCGATGGAAGGATCAGCGGAATCGGAGTGCTACGTCACTCTCTGGAAGTCGATAAACAGTTCCGTTTTGATATAGAACCACAATCCCCTTAGATTTTCCTAGGTAATTTGCAGTTGCCAGCTCGAATGGCTTCGAATTGCGTCGAAAAATAACTGCGACCGGCTTTGACTTCCAAGGAACGAACCACTCGCTTATCGTTCCCCCGTCGCGCATAGCCAGTGTATGCAAATAGGCCATGCCGCAATATATCGCTGTGGTGGCAATCAGGGTGGCTGGAATAAGAAGTACAAAACTCCGACGTACGCCTCTCAAGTATTGGCGTTTTGCTGCAAGCCTCACTTGTCGAGGGAGGTGGACCAGCATCAGCACCGCCAAGAGGCAGCCGATCGAAAGGGTGATAATCATTCCGGCGCACAGGGCCCAGACATCATTAGCGGATAGTATCGGTATTAGCAGATATAGGGCAACCATGGGAAGCAGTAGTATAATTTTCCTTCGACGTGGCATCGCAGAAGGGCTGATCCACCGTATTGTCCAAGCGGTGCCGAACGGCCAAAATAGGGTAAGGAGTATGGAGTAAAAGACGATGTAAGCAATCGGGGCGGCAATCAAGAGCGAGAGACTGCTGCTGAATATTCGGCTAGGTTCAAAACCTACTTCTTCCGGCGATACTTCGAATCTAGAATAGAAAATTAGCAAAGGAAGTTGCAGGATTGCATAGAAAGCCAAGAGAAGAATTCCGCCAGCCTGAAGCTGATTGCTCCTGATCCAATCCAGAGATCGCACCATGATATCTAGAGCTTTGGGATATTCATATTTACCTGTGACCGGATCAATCAGCAGTGCACGGATGAGATTATTTTCATTGATTTCACCATAGGCCATACCTCCTGTTGTCTCCCTCTGGGAGGGGCCGATGATTTCCCAACGGAACATCAGCTGCTTGCCCTCTATGTTTACTTTTCCCGCGCGCCTCAATTGCCGGTCCGGAGTCTTGTACAGAAGCTTTGCTATGTGATCTGAAAGTTGGTCGCACCCTTTGATCCTTTGGCGCATCATCGATATGGCAGGATCAACGTATGTGCCATTTATTGCCCAGCACTCCCTAAGGAATTCATCTCTGCGCATGGCGTCGTGTTCATTGCATGCTGCGATGAAACGGTCGATTGAGTCCTCGACTTGTATCAACTGCGATCCCCGATGCATAGTTTCTATTGGTAACTAGCCGTGCTCTGGAGTGGGGCGACTCAATCGCGCCAGGAAGATGAGCAGGTGATACGTTATGCTAATTTTTTTGCAACCTTGACTTTTGGGTATTAGTGCATGTTTGAGAAGATGGTTCATGTTCGGCGTGACGGCGGGTGCCGGTACCGCCAGGGGCGGCCGGATACGAGCATGAGCCATCGGCAGGCATCTATCGGATTCCCAAGGCGTCAAGGCTCCAGACGCCGTCGGCAGTGACAGCCGCAGTTACGCCGCGCACAAGTGCCGCCGGGGCCGCTAACCTCGCTGCTCATCGCAGGCATGTGCCCTGTACCGAGGACGTTCGCCGTTCACGCAGTGGCAGGCGAGCCCTTCGCCGGTCAGCCAGAGAACTCTACGTCGGACACAAGCATCACGCCCCACTCTTGTTGAAGAGAGATGGTTTCCCGTCCTGAGGTAAGGCTCGAGAGAGCCTCGCCGAGGGGAGCCAGAGCGGGGAGCCAACACCCCCAGACCAGGGCCGACAGCTGTCGATGGCCTGAGACGCCTATGCAGGTGAAAGACTCCCCGTTCGACTCCCTCAGACCTGGCCAGACTCTTGTCCCCTGCCGTCGCGTCAAGGTCAAGCCGATGGGGTTCCGGCCAGCCGGCTCACCCGCATGTCGGTCACCTGACCGTTCTGCCCGCTCATGGCGGCCTAGCCAGCGAGGGTCATCGTCACTGTCTCGCTCGTCCGGTCTCGCGCTGCTTCGCATCAAAAGCACTCGTTCGTCCCATGTCTCACAGCAGTCTGACAGAGAGGGATCGGGGCGGCGGGGGACGCGGTTGCCACCCGGTCCCAGTTCGCCCTCTGAACTGCGAGAACACGCCCAGTACGCCGATGCCTCTACTGTAGGGGCTTGAGTGATCATCGCCTTTCGACTCAAGGGGAACTGGGTTGTGAAGGGTTTCATGCAGGTCATGACCACTGTGCCAAGCGCAGAAGAGGGCGCGGCTCTGGCGCATAGCATCACGTCGCAACGGCTGGCCGCTGGGGTACAGATCATCGGGCCGATTCGGTCTCTGTACTGGTGGCGAGGCGCGTTGCGCGACGAGCAGGAATGGCAGTTGGTCATCAAGACCACACACGCTCTACTCGTCGCGCTTGAGCACCACATCAAAACCAATCACAGTTACGAGACGCCGGAAATCATCGCAACTGAAATCGCTGCGGGAAGCGCCGATTACCTAGACTGGATTAGCGCGGAGACGCAGAGAATTGACGCTTCGTAACGGCCAACTCTTCTAGGAATGCGCGGACCGGCGGTTGAGTCTGCCAACGCCTTAGCGCTTCTCCGAGAACGATAAACCGTGGCAGCCAGATGCCGGATTCCGTCTCACGAATGACGGCGAGACCTTCCCTGGCCGCTCTGGCTGCTTCTGTTACAGAGCCATGCACGATATGAGCCGTGGCAATGTCTCCGAGGATGATGCCGGCCCGCTTTCTCTCTACTTCCGGCAGACGCGCTATGACGGCATGCGCGACCGCTTCGGCTTCATCCAGCCGACCGATTTGGGCATAAGTAGAGATCTGGAAGGAATCAAAACGATCCTGGTCTAGAAATCTTGTCCATACGCGATCCTCTTCCGGATCGGCGACATTGAAGGCTTCCTGTGCCTCATCCCAGGAATGGAGGGCGGCTTCGGCTTCTCCTAGTGCTGCGCTCTCTTCAGCATGTCTCGCAGCCAGCCATGATGTAGTTCCGGGCGATGTGTCTTTGGGCAAGTGTTGTAGTGCGGTCGCCAGCAGGGCACGCGCCCGTCCATGGTTTCCCTTGCCGCTTGGTATGTAGCTTCTATACCCAAACGCGCACGCGACGATGGCCGGGTCATTGGCTTCCTTTGAAGCCTTTTCGGCGGTGTCGTAGAAGTTCCGGGCAGCGGATACGTTGCCCAGGTCCGTTGCGATCCAACCAGCAAGTACGCTGCTTTCGCCCGCAACCACGATCAGGCGTCTACGAAGCTCGTCTTTGGGGTCGGTGGGTGTGCCGTTCAGGATGGTTCCGACTTCGTTCAGGTGGGCCGCCAAGCCCTTGAAAATCGTATGCGCGGGGAGCATTTCTTCGAGGCGGTGAAAGCCAGCGGCTCTAGCCTCCATCTCTCGCACGACTGCTTCGTCAATGGCGCTCGGCCTTGACAGAGCAAAGGCGACTTTCTCCCATGCCTCACTTTGAGCTAGAGCGGACTGGGCACCAAGTTGGCCAATCATGGCCAGTAGTTCGCGGCGCTTCAACGGCTCGCCTCTTTTCCCGATCGCTTCAGCGAAGAGCTGCAAGTCAAAGGTGTCCGTGGGGATCTGGACCCCATCGCTGACGACCTGCGCACCGCCCTTGCCACCAGTGGACGACAAGCCCAAATGACGACGCAAGTGGCTAGGCATGCCCAAACCGCCAGCAAACTCCTCAAATGTATGCTTAGCGGTCGGGACGCGCTTGCCGCTCTTGTACTCGCTGATCCGCCCCTGCGATCTACCGGTGAGGTTCGCGATCTGGCCTTGAGTGACGCCGTACTTGTTGAGGATGCGGATCACTCCGCCGATGTCACGGCGCTTGCACGCATCTTCCATGTCTTGACGTGCGAAAACGGAGTCAAGCACCGATCGTAGGTGCTCTTGATCCATCGTCATGGCGGCGTTCCGTTCCCCTGGTAGCGCAGCCTTTCGGGAGTGGTGGAGCCCTTCTAGTCCATCACACCGTGAGATATCACGGTGAGATTCTTCGGAACCGGTTTGATTGGAAGCCTCACATCAGTTCGTGGCGCAGGTCAGAGCTGATCTGAGGAAGAGTCGAAGATCCGTGTTTGTCTGGCTTTCGCCGTCCTTTGCTCGGTAATGCGGAGTTGCGGGAGGCCGGTGAATGACTCGGGAACAGGAGACACCTCGTCTCACCTCCATGAGCGCCGTTGCTGTGGCTGAGCAGCTACAACGGGAGCTTGGATTGCATGGCATCACGGCCGACGTGAACGACGGCTATGGGCTGGCGGTGGTGTCGGCATGGCGTGGCATGGTCGTATGGACGAACGGTGATCTTTTCTGGTGGTGTTCGGGCTGGAACGACCGGCGCGACCGGCCCGTCTATGCCTGGCATTCAACGGCTGATCCGAAGCGGGCTGCACGACGTATCGCAGTGCGATACGGGGATCTTCGCGCGTCCGCGCTCAAGCGCGGCCCCCGACCGATGTCGGGTTTTCCGGGCGAGATGCGGTTCAGGACCGGTGATCACGCATGAGGGGTTACGCGACTATCCCCTACACAATCGCGTTCTCCAACGAGCTGGTTGCCGACCCGATCGGGTTCGTCCCGTACGCGGGCCGGTTGCGGCTGGCCTACCTGCCGTCGCGCCCTGGTGACTGGGTCAGCCTGAACGCGGCTGAGTTGGGCAGCGTGGGCGGCGTCCTCCGCGCCCGGACCCGTGACCTGCGCGACGATCCCCTCAAACGAGGCTCGGAGCGCATGCGCAAGCTGAACACCCGCAGGCAGTGGCGATGCATGGATCGGTTGTTGTGCCAGGTGTGCGGGGATCCGGCGACGGATCCTGACTCGGGCCTGATCCCATGGCTGCTGACCAAGACGGTATTCGAGCGGACCGGCTTGCAGGGTGGGCGCACCAACGCCCCGCCAACGTGCTGGAGCTGCGTGCCCAAGGCGTTGGAGGAGTGCCCGATGCTTCATGAGGACTTCTCCCTCTACACGGTGACCGCTGCTCGGAGCGCGGGTGTGCTCGCCGACTTGTACCGTCCGGGCGTGTTCAGCGCTGTCACGCTCACGGCCCATAACGTGTTCGTCGCCTGGGACGATTTCCAGCATCACCCCTTCGCGCTGGCCGTGGCTCAGGTCGTCGAACTGCAGGGGATGGAGACCGTGCCCTGACGGGGGATCAGCCCGGGTCTCCCGCGCTGATCTCCTCCCGACGCGCGACGGCGCGGTTGACGTGCTCGCTCACACCTGGCCACCGCGTCCCGCATCGTCGCGTCAACGCCCCCGGCAGAGTCCTCTGCGCTCGCGAGAGTGCCAGTTCCCAAGGGCTCTGTCGGGGGTCCCGCTTGTGCGCCATGTGCGGCATGTGCCGTGAGCTGGGGTTTATCTCACCGCAGGATTCGTTTCATCTCATCGCCGGATGCTTTCGATCTCACCGCACGATCACACCACGTGATGGGTTGAGCCCTTCCCCGAAACCTACCTTCGCAGCGTAGGTCACCGGAAACGGAAGGGATGTGATCTAGATGAGCCCAGCTCAGCACCACCACCGCCGCCGCGAACTGATCGCCGGTTTGCGCGCTCTGGCCGCGTTCCTCAACAGCAATGCGCAACTGCCCGTCCCCCGGTACGGGCCGGTGCGTGTGTCGGTCTACCCGCTCTACGACACCGACGCCAGCACCGAGGCTGAGGCGATCGCCGAAGTCGAGCGGATCGCCGCCCTGCTGGGCACCACGCCCACAGTCCAGCACGGGCATCACGTCGCCGGTGTGGAGTTCGGCAGGGTCCGCTACCAGGTCGTCCTGATCACGCAGGCAGCGATGGACCGCCGCGCCGCGCTGGAGTCCTACCGCGACGCGATCACCCTCGACGAGATCGAGGGGGCGTGAGCGGTGGACCTCCCCCTGTTCGTCGTGTTCCTGGGCCTGGCCCTGTCGGTCGCCACGCTCGTGCTGTTCGTGGTGCTGGTCGCCGTCATCCGTGCCGAGGACCGCCGCCACTCCCCAACCGGAACCCTGAGCCGCCGGCTGCTGGGCACCTATGCCCGCCGGCCGACCGTCTGTGCCGGGAGGAGGTGAAGCCCTGATGCGATCACTCCCGCTCCAGCCCGGCCGGTGCCTGTGCGGCGCGGCCACGCCCGGAACTCTGCGGTGCCGCAAGTGCCGCGCTCGCTGGCGCTGGTGCCGCCGCAAGTCCCGCCACGACGGCATCTGACCTGCGTGTCGCCCGCCCCTGAGATCTCGTAAGAGGAGGTGAATCCCCATGACCGTGACTGTCCCGCTGGTGCTGGTGGTCGGTGCGCTGGTGTTCATCGCCTGGCGTTACCTGGGCTTGAAGCTCTGGCACGCGATCGTCGCGCTGCTGTTCGGCTTCCTGCTGGCCGCTACCACGCTCGCACCCGACATCCGGGCCGTGATCCGTACCGCCCTGAACTGGATCACCGGCCAATGACCTGCCCGCCAACCGAAGAAGGTGATGCTTAATGACCCAACGCCACCCCTACCCGCACGCTGATCTCCAGGGAGCCGCCACCCGCAACGCCACCGCCGCCGAACTGCTGACGGCATTCGCCAAGTCCGCCCCCGCCCTCGACGACCTATGGCGTCACATCTTCGACGCCCTGGCCGACGCCCCCGCCCTGATCAACGAAATCGACCGTCTGCGCGCCGGACTGTCCACCGCCCGATACCAGCGCGCCAACCTGATCGCCGCGATTCGCGCCACCCTCGCCGCCCACGACGAGGGCGAGGACGACCCGCTGTTCTACGTGCGTGACGAGCTGCACGCCCAGCACCGCGCCGACGCGCGACACGCGGCGGACGGTAGCCGATGAGCCGTCATCGCACCTCCCGCTCCCAGATGCGGCGCAACGCCCGCCGCATGCGCCGCTACGGCGTCGAACCCATGGCCCTGATCACCGAGGATCTTGAATTCGCGCCCTTGGTCATCGCCAGCACCGCCCGCGCTGTCTGGCGGTACCGATCCGAACTTGCCCCGCTCACCGTTGCCGCGTCCGACCTGGTAACAGGCATGATCCTTCGACGCTGGTTCTCCGAATGGTGGCCCACCGTGATCATCGCCACTGTCATCGTGGCTGGCGCGGTGGCCATCTGGGGCCGATGGGTCAACCTGCCACGCCCGATCGAACGCGGCTACGCAACCGTCACCACGGCGTTCGCCGGAACATGGCTCACCCTGGCCGCCTACCTGGGGCCGTTCACGGCACCCCTGCCCGCCGTGCTCGGCATCGGCACATTCGTGCTGGCCGTGCCCTGGTGGGCGCACCGTCGCAGGCGTGCCCGCGTGCGTGTTGAGCGCACGCTGGCCGCCTGGCCGGACATCGCCCAAGCGGTCGGCCTGGCCGGATCCCGCGTTCAGTCCGCGATCGTGGATCTGTGGGGCTACCGCTTCCGGCTCGGGCTGGGGCTCGGCCAGACCGTCGAGGACGCCCTAAGCGCCGTCCCCCGCCTGGAATCGGCGCTCGGCACCACACGCGGCGGCGTCCGTGTCCAGCCGGTGGCCAGCAAGAAGGCCAACCGCGCCGACGTGCGGGTGATCGAGACCGACCCACATGCCGACGCCATCGCCTGGCCAGGCCCGTCTATCACGTCGATCACGCAACCGGTCAAGCTGGGGCTGTTCGAGGACGGCGCGCCCGTCCGCGTCCCCTTCCTGCGGCGGCATGGGCTGTTCGCGGGCATGTCCGGAGCGGGCAAGTCCGGCGGCGTGAACGTCCTGCTCGGGGACCTGACTGCCTGCCAGGACGTGATCCTGTGGGCGATCGACCTCAAGCGCGGCATGGAACTGCTGCCCTGGTCATCGTGCATTGACCGCCTGGCCACCACCCCGCAGGAGGCGGAGGCCCTGCTCGCCGATGCCGTGGTCATCCTTGACGGGCGGGCCGATGATCTGACCAGACGTGGTGAACGCGTGTGGGAGCCGTCGCCGGAGCGGCCCGCGCTGATCATCATCGCCGATGAGTACGCCGAGTTGGCGAGCGAGGCACCCCGTGCGATCGACTACGCCGACTCGATCGCCCGACGTGGCCGCGCCCCAGCGGTCAACCTGATCGCCGCCACGCAACGCCCCTCCAAGGATGCGATGGGCAAGAGCGCGGTCCGCTCACAGATGGATGTCCGGCTGTGCTTCCGCGTCCGCGAACCTCGCGACGGTGATCTCATCCTGGGACAGGGCATGGTCAAGGCCGGATGGCACCCGCACAAGTTGGACGCTCCCGGCAAGTTCCTGATCAGTGCCCCGGAACACGACATCCCCCGCCGCGCTCGTGCCTACCTGATGGACGACGCGCGAGTACAGGCCACCGCCGAACGGCACGCCGAACACCGCCCGGCCCTCGACGCGGTGTCCCTGGCCGCGCTGGACGCCGCCGCGTCGATGGCTGAGAGGCACGGAGACGCCCCGGTAGACGGGGAGCGGACATCGCCACGGCACGCACGCCAAGACGCGCCGAAACGCGGCGACAGCGTGTTGTGGGCCGTTCTACGCGACGCCCCTGAAAAGGGAATAACCGTAGACGAGCTGAAAACCGCAACGGGAATGAGCCGCCCGACCATTTACCGGCGGCTGTCACAGCTCGAAAACGACGGGAGAGTACGTCAGGTCAGCCGGGGCCGGTGGCGGGCACGCCTCGACCCCGACCCCGCGTAGTCACCGACTCTCGGTAGTCGTCTCATCGTCTCAATGTCTCAGTCTCCCGCACGTCTGCGCGTACATAGGCGACACACGCGCACTGAGACGAGACGGTGAGACGAACACGGAGCGTAGCCAGGAGGGGAGGTGATGCCGCACCGACGCCAGAAGATCGGGAAGCGATTCGGAGCGCTCGGCCGGAAAGAGGTGATGCCCGACGAGTAAATCAGCAGCATCGCATCGAGAAAACGGAAAGAAGGTGAGAATACCCCCGGCCAGTCACGCGGAAACGCCCGCGCGCGATCTATGCGATGGACATCTGCGCCCTTGGATCCATGCGGAGACTGGCGCGGCAGGATGGCAGATCGATTGCCTATCCCGCCGACTTGCTCATGCCGTAGTCACCATTTCTGGCGGAACCGTCTACTCCCGCACAAAAGACGAATGGCAGATCCGCATTCCGCAAGCGGCCCTGACAGTCATGGTCGTGGAGGCAGACACTGAAACGCTATGGTGCCGTCTCGACACCCAGCATTCCGATTCTTGCCTCTTGGCCCTGGTATATGCTCCCTGGTCGATCGCCACCGTACTGAGATGCCCCACGACCGCATTGCCGAGGCAGGGGCAGCTATCGATGCGCGACGTGCGAGCGACCACACGCATGGGTCGCACAGTGCGCTATCTGGTTCCCGTATTCACCCCCGCCTGAAGCTCTCGCCCAAAGAAAGGAGACCCTGCTTTCGGCGCATCAGAGAAACGCGAGAAGACGAAACCGCCCGGACCTACCCCACGTAGGTACCGGGCGGTTTCTTTGTTGTGTGTGCCTCCTTAGCCAGTCAGTTCGATCCCATCCGTGCTGATCTCCATGCCGGTAATCGCTACGCGCGGGTCGTGGCCGGTGGGGTGCAACACCACACGGACCTCAAACTCTGCGAGCATTTCTCGCCGCTTAACGGAATCTCCTGCACCCCACTCCTGGGCAATCGTCCGGCCGGTGGGCACCATTCGCATTCCCGGTTTGCGTTCCGGTAGCGCCTTCAGCGTCGCGATCTCCTCTCCGATACGCCGATATTCGGTGCGGAACCATTCTGCTTCCTCCGGATCGTCGTACAGCCCGGCCTGGCGGTCCTCACGCAACCGCGTGCGCGTAGCCGTCAACTCCGCGATCTGCGCAGCGTGCCCAGTACCAGGGTCGTAGACTTTTCGCATGACCTCTCCGGCACCGTAGCGGGAGAGGAACCATTCGCTTACGAGGGCATCCAATGCCGTGAGTCCCATGATGGGGGCGGGCTTGCAATGCGCCGACGCGGGTATTCCACGTACCCGCGCGATACATCCGTACCGACCTGTGACGTGGAGTCGCGCCCCACAGTTGCCACAAAAAGCGATACCCGACAGCAATTGCGTGCTCTTCGGCGCTCGGCTTCCGTTGCGTTTTGGGGCAGTTTTCTTGACGAGAGCGTCATGTGTCGCGCGATCCCACAACGGATCTGCAATTCGGACTGGCCGTCCGTCAGAACCAATTACCGGCCGTTCGTTGTGAATCAGGTATCCGAGCGCAGCTTCGCTGCACAAAATATGCTTGACGGCTTTCGCGGTCCACGGTGCGGCCTTCATCGGACGATCATACAGTTGACGAAGCCGATCGGACGGGCAGGGAATCCCTTCGCGTGTCAGGCGTGCCGCCTCTGTCGCACATGTAATTTTCCCCGTCTCATCCGACAGAATCCGCTGCGCCACTTCCCGGATAATCTGTGCGGCTACTGGATCGATCGCTACGTGATCGATCTTTGCCTTTGGGGCGCGACGGACATACATGTATCCGTACGACGGGCGTTGTTTGGGTTCTCCTGCTGCGCGTGCGCGTACCGCCTCGTCGCGGTTGCGTTTCTGGATCGCACGCAGTTCCATTTGCGATCCCCACGCCTTTATCAGCCATTCGTTTTCCTGGTTCGGGTCGCTGAAATCCCACACTCCCACGTGATCGGCAGTCACGATAACGCGACCCTGACCGGTCAATAGAGCCTGCGTGTTCAACGTGTCCCGGACGTTACGCCCGACGCGATCGACGGTGGCCGCCGCGATGCCGTCGTACGGCCCCATCTCTCCCCGCAGCCACGGCCCGAACCCCCGCCGCGTCAGTGGGTCCGTGGCACCCGAGACCTCCCAGTCATCCGCCCATGCCACGATGTGCCCTCCGACGTCCTCTGTGGCCCGTAGGATCTGGTCTGCCTGGCGCTTTGGGCTGTTGGTGGCGTCGGTCTTCCTGCTCAGCCGCCGCACCCCCACCAAGCAGCGCCCGCACCCGTCATAGTCCGTCGTGAGCATGTCTTCCATGGTGCCCCGCTTCCTCTGTGTGGATAGCGGAAGCAGCCGGACGGCCGCTACAACTACACGGGCGGCCGCTTCTACAACCGGGAGGGCCAGCTTCCGGCCGGCGCCACCTACTACGAGTACGACGTCTACAGCCGGTCGCGCGGTGCCGCGCGGGACGCGTACCGGATCGTCGTGAACCGGAGCACGGGCGCGACGTGGTTCACGCCCGACCACTACACCGACTTCTACCGCCTCTAGGACCGCCATGAGCTCCGCCGCACGCCCGCTGCCGCCCTGGCTGACGGTCTCCACCGGCCCGGCGCCCGTGGTGGTGGACGGGCGGGCCTGCGCGACCCGCGCCGCCTTCTTCGCGGAGGTGGCGCGGGCCCTGCGCCTGCCCGGCTACTTCGGCCGCAACTGGGACGCGCTCACCGACTCGCTGCGCGACACGGGCGCGGTCGCCCTGGTGGTGGCGCACGCCGAGGACCTGCTGGCCGACGAGCCCCCCGAGCAGCTCGGCACGCTGCTGGCCGTGTTCGGCGATGCCGCCGGCGAAGGCGCGACGCTCACGCTGTGCACCGACCCCGAGCACGAGCCCCTGCTCCGCCGCCGCGTCACCGACCTCACGGAACGGAGCTCCTAGGAGGGCCGGCCGGTGAGCTGGGTGGCCAGGTGGTCGGCCAGCGCGGTGAGCGAGTCCAGGCCCGGGCCGCTCCTGGCGATGCGGTAGCCGTGGCGGCGGCCCCAGAACGCGGTCCGCACGGCGTGGAACTGCGCCCAGCGCAGCACGCGGTCGTGGTCGAGCTCGGCGGCCTCGGCGAAGACGGCCAGGGCGCGCAGGACGGCCGCGCGCAGGTCGCCGGACCCCAGGCGACGGGGCGCGAGCGCCTTGAGCAGCGTGCCGCCGTCGTAGGCGGGATCACCGGCGTAGCCCTTGGGGTCGACGGCCAGCCAGGGTTCGCGCTCGGCGCGCAGGATGTTGCCCGGATGCAGGTCTCCGTGGATGACGACGTCCGGCTGGAAACGGCCGAGCTCCCGTACCGTCGCGACGGCGGCGTCCACGACGTACGGTGGCATCGTGTGCGCCAGTTCTTCGGCGTCCTTACGCAGTTCCTCCTCCCACTCCCCCGCCCGCTCCCGCAGCCGCGGCAGGCCGGGCGGCGCGGGGACCGCCAGCCGCCGGTTGAGGCGCCCGGCGACCGTCACCATCTCCTCGACCTCCGCGGCCTGGGCCAGGGTGGACGTGCCGGCTCGTTCCAGCAGCATGGCGAAGTGCTCGTCGGCGCGCTCGTACAGCAGGACCGCGCCACGCCCGCCCCACGCCGCGAACGCGTCCGGCTCGTGCACGTTGCCCGGGTGCGGGAACGACACCTTGATCACGGCGCTCCCGCCGCCCGGCCGGCGCACCGGCACGACGACTCCGACGGCGCCGTGCGTGATCTCGCCCTCCTGGACGCAGTCCCAGCGCTCGAAGAGCTGCTCGGCGATGCCGGGCAGCTCGGCGAGCCAGGCGGCTCCCCGCTGCCCCTCACGCTCGGCGGTGCCGCGCGCGAACGCCTGCGGTATCTCGATCATCCGCGCACCCTACCCCGGCCCGATCGGGTCCGCTCCCGCCGTGGAGGCCCCACTATGATCACTGAACTCTCCATGCCCCTCCCCCACCTTCCTCCTGAGGAGATCTCGAAGTGAAACGCACGCTACCGGGTGTCCTGCTCGCCGCGGCGGCCCTCACGGGCTGCTCGGTGACGAACGTCGAGCCCGACGAGGGCGGCATCGTCTACGACGCGGGCATGTTCAGCAGCACCACCTTCCAGGAGTGCCTCAAGCCGTCCACGCGCGACGTGTCGGGGCCGGGCGACGAGGGCTACCGCTACCCGAACGGGCAGCGCACGTACGACTTCACCGGCCGCGCCGAGTCCGAGGGCAAGCCCATCACCTCGGTCAGCAGGGACGGCCAGATCATGACCATGATCGGTGGTCTCACGTTCTACTTCTCCGCCGACGACTGCAAGAAGCTGCAGTCCTTCCACGAGAACATCGGCAAGAAGTACGCGGCCTACGAGTCCGACGGCTGGACCCGGATGTTGCAGTTCTACATCGGCAACAGCGTCGAGCGGGCGATGGACGAGGCGACGCTCAAGTACAACTGGCGCGAGCTGTACTCCGACCCGGCGAAGAAGGCGCTGTGGGAGCAGGACATGTCCAAGCTGACCAACCAGTACGTCTCCAACCTGACCCAGGGCGAGTACTTCGAGCGGCTGCAGTTCATCATCCGCCAGCCCGAGCCGCCGAAGTCGATAGTGGACGCCCAGACCGAGACGCAGGCCGCGCAGGAGCGGCAGAAGGCGCAGGAGGCGGAGAACACCCGCGCGCTGACCGAGCTGAAGTCGCTGGAGAAGCTGGCCAAGGTGCTGGGCCCCCAGGGGGCGATCCTGTACAAGGCCATCCAGGACGGCAAGATCTCCATCGTCCCGGTCCCGACGGGCAGCGCCGTCAACGTCACGCCCAAGCAGTAGGGGCGGGCCCTCAGCGCGGCGGGGCCGGCCGGGCGATGCCCGCGAGGCGGGCGCGGGTGCGGGCCGGGGCCGCGTCGGGCAGCTCGCCGAGGATGCCGGCGAGGGTGACGCCTTCGAGGCTGCGCCGCCAGGCGGCATGCGCGTCGGCCATCTTGGCGGCCAGGACGCAGATCCGCTCGCACTCCTCGGGCGGCAGCGCGCCCCGCCCCTGTCGGCGGATCTCGCGGCACTCGTACGGCGAGGCCGCGCCGTCGACCGCCTCGACGATGCTCAGCAGCGTGATCTCGGAGGCCGGCCTGGCGAGCCTGAAGCCGCCTCTCGGCCCGGTCGTCGCCGCCAGCACGCCGGCCCTGACCAGCGCCTGCAACTGCTTGGCCAGGTAGGGGGCGGGCAGGTCGTAGTAGTCGGCGAGCTGCGCCGCCGACGCAGTGGCTCCCGGGTCGAGCTGCGCCAGCGTCGTGGCGCAGTGCAACAGCCATTCGGTGCTCACGGGCAACTTCACGCCGTCCAGCCTATCCCAGATATTGAGGATCTGTTTAGTCCGAGATATGGTCGGCGGACAACGTCATGGAGGGGGAGATCATCATGAGGATCGCAGTCGCCGGCGCCACGGGGAACATCGGGGCGCTCACGGTGGCCGCGCTCGGGCGGGCCGGGCACGAGACCGTGGCCATCAGCCGCTCGCTGGGCGTCGACCTGCTGAGCGGTGAGGGCCTCGACGACGTCCTCGCCGGGGCCGACGCCGTCGTGGACGTCATCAACGGCCCGCCGGCCGGCCGGGAGAAGACGGTGGCCTACTTCGGGACCACCACGCGCAATCTGCTCGCCGCCGAGCAGCGGGCCGGGGTGCGCCATCACGTGCTGCTCTCGATCGCCGGACTGCACAGGATCGAGGGCAACGCGCACTACGCCGGCAAGCGGGAGCAGGAGCGCCTGGTCACCGCCGACCCGGTGCCGTGGACGATCGTGCCGGCCACGCAGTTCCACGACTTCGCGGCCATGGTGGCGAGCTGGACCGAGCGGGACGGCGTGGCGGAGATAGCGCCGCTGCTCGTGCGGCCGATCGCGCCCGCCGACGTGGCCGGCGTCCTCGCGGAGCTCGCCGAGGGCGCGCCGCGGGGCCGGTACGCCGATGTCGCCGGGCCCGAGCAGCAGGACCTCGTGGACATGGCCCGGCGCACCCACCAGGCGCAGGGCAGGAAGGTGAAGCTGGTGCCGACGTGGTCGGGACCGTTCGACCCGTCGATGGCGGGCGACGTGCTGCTGCCCGGCGAAGGCGCCCGCATCACGCCGACGACGTTCGAGGAGTGGCTGACCGCTCTGCGTCCCGGCGGTCACTGAGCCGCGCGGGGGCGCGAGGGGGCAGAATGCCCCTGATGCTGGATCTTCATCGGTTGCGGCTGCTGCGCGAGTTCCGGCGGCGGGGCACGATCGCCGCCGTCGCGCAGGCGCTGTCGTACAGCCCGTCCACGGTGTCGCACCAGCTCGGCGAGCTGCAGGTCGAGGCCGGGGTACGGCTGCTGGAGCGCGACGGGCGGCGGCTGCGGCTCACCGAGGCCGGGCACGTGCTCGCCGGGCACGCCGAGGTGCTGCTGGCCCGCCTGGAGCAGGCGGAGGCCGAGATGGCCGCGGCGGCGGGGGCCGTGGCCGGGGTGGTGCGGGTGGCCGCGTTCCAGACCGCCGCCGTGCACCTGGTGGCGCCGGCCCTGACCGCGCTGGCGCGCGATCATCCGGGGGTGCGCGGGGAGATCACCGAGCTGGAGTCGGACCAGGCGCTCGACGCGCTGCTGCGCCGCGAGACGGATCTGGCGATCTGCGACGACCACGACGGCCGGCCGCGGCGGGAGCTGCGCGGGCTCTCCTTCGAGGACCTGTACGCCGAACGGGTCCGTCTCGTCGTGCCCCGGGGCCATCCGGCCAGGGAGCTGGCCGACGTGGCGGGGGCCACGTGGGCGGGCGGGCACCGCGGCACCAGCCACGAGCGGCTGGTGCGTGACGTCTGCATGGCCAAGGGCGGCTTCCAGCCGGACCTGCGGCACCGCGCGACCGACCTGCTCGTCCTGCTGGCCCTGGTGGGGGCCGGTCAGGCGGTCACGCTGCTGCCCGATCTGGCCCGGCCCGAGCGGGAGAGCTCGGTGGAGGTGCACGACATCGGGGTCGGCCGGCGCATCTTCACCGTCGTACGCGACGACGGCCTGAGCCGGCCGGCCCTGGTGGCGACCCGCGCGGCCCTGCGCACGGCCGCCACCCTCTTCACATAGGCCGATAGTCACCTGCCCAGGCCGGTCAGGGCGTCGTCGATGATCTCGGCGGCCGTGTCGATCTCGTCGTCGCTCACCGTCAGCGGCGGCGCGATGCGCAGGCAGGCGGTCGAGCCGGCGGCCCTGCCCTTGGTGATGTTCAGCGACAGGCCGCAGGACAGGCAGGCGTCGGTCAGGGCGTCGCCGAGTTCGGCGGCCGGTTCCCTGCTCTCCCGGTCCTCGACCAGCTCCACCCCCCACAGCAGCCCGAGCCCGCGTACCTCGCCGATGGCCTCGTGCCGCTCCCCCAGCTCCCGCAGCCGCTCGCCGAGCCGTTCGCCCGCCTTGGCGGCGCGGGCGGCGAGGTCGTCCGCCACGACCAGATCGATCACCGCGAGGGCGGCTGCGGCGGGGAGCGGATCGGACTGGTGGGAGGTGAAGTACATCAGCCCGCGCTCGAAGGCGGTCTCCTCGATGGCGGCCGTGGTGGTGACGGCGCCGATCGGCAGGCCGCCGCCGAACGTCTTGGACAGCGTCACGAGGTCGGGCACGACGCCGGCCAGGTCCATCCCGAACATGGCGCCGAGCCGGCCGAACCCGGTCTGGGCCTCGTCCAGGATGAACAGCATGCCGCGCTCGCGGGCCAGCTCGGCCAGCCTGGCGAGGTAGCCGGGCGGCGGCACCACGACCCCGCCGGACGACAGCACGGGCTCGGCGATGACGGCGGCGCGGGCGCCGGTGGTCTGCTCGTCGTACAGCTCGAAGCCGACCTCCAGGCAGGTCATGTCGCAGGTGTCCGCGCAGTGCCGGATCGGGCAGCGGTAGGCGTACGGGGCCGGGACGGTGAAGACGCCGGGAACGGTGGGGCCGTGACCGCGCCGGCCGGCGGAGAAGGTCAGGGCCTGGCTGCCGGCGGTCATGCCGTGCCAGCTCCTGGTCAGCGCGACGACCTCGAACCCGCCGGTGACGAGTTTGGCGATACGGACGGCGCCCTCGTTCGCCTCGCCCCCGGTGCTGACGAACATCGAGTGGTCGAGCCCCGGTGGCAGCAGCGCGGCCAGCCGCTCGGCGAGCTCCAGCACGGGCGGCGACAGCAGGCGGGAGTTGAGGTGGATCACGGTGTCGAGGGAGCGGCGGATGGCCTCGGCGATGCGGGGGTGGTTGTGGCCGATGGTGGCGCAGATCTGCCCGGAGGTGAAGTCGAGCAGGCGCCGCCCGTCCGTGGTCTCCAGCCAGGAGCCGGAGGCGCGGGCGATCACGTCCGGGGAGAACTCTCCCGAGTAGCGGATCAGAGGTGACATGCGCCGATCGTGCCCCCGCCCGAATCCCCTGGTCCAGCGGAGGTTTTCGACCGATAACCGGGGACGGAACCGAACGGTCGGGCGGCGGTGAAGTGAGAGAGCTGACAGCGCTGTCTTGACATGGTGAGTCGGGTTTGCGAGGTTCTATGCAGATCGGGGTTGACAACGTTGTCATGTTCTTACTGGCCGCTGAACCGTACGAGAGGTCCCCGATGAGAAAATCCGTCCTGACCGCACTCTTATCCCCCCTCATCGCTTTAGCACTCGCCGCTCCCGCCACCGCGGCACTCACCGCGCAGAAAGGCCCGACTCCCATTCCGAATCCCGGCCCGACGGGCACCCCTACCCCAGGCCCCTCCTACAGCCCGCCGCCCGACCCGACACCGGCCGAACCCGCCGCTCCCGCCGGGGAGGTGAGCAGGGCGGCCCGCGACGGCCAGAGCCTGGCCAAGGCCGAGGGCGCCGCCTTCGCCTCCTCTTTCGAGCCCGGCGATCCGCAGCCGACCTGGGTCAACACCTCCGAGAAGTCACGTGACATCACCGGATGGCTGCCCGGCGGCATCGAGGGCACCTTGTCCGACAAGATCACCGCGATCTCGGCCAGCGGCGAGAACACCGGGGGTGGCGAGACGAAGGAGAACCTCGCCGACACCGACGCCAACACCAAGTGGCTGGTCTTCGCCGCCACCGGCTGGGTCCAGTACACGCTGTCCGAGCCGGTCACGGTCGTGCACTACGCCCTGACCTCGGCGGGCGACGTCCCCGAGCGCGATCCGCGCGACTGGGAGCTGCAGGGCTCCCTCGACGGCCGCACCTGGGTGACGCTCGACACCAGGACCGGCGAGACGTTCGACGCGCGCCTGCAGCGCAAGGAGTACCGCTTCGCCGGCACGACCGCCTACCCGCACTACCGGCTCAACGTCACCCGCGTCGGCGCGGGCTCGACGCTGCAGCTGGCCGAGTGGGAGCTGTCGGACGGCAGCACCGGCGCCAAGCCGCCCAGCGCGATGCGCACCCAGGTGGGTGACGGGCCGCACGGCGGCCACGTGTCCAAGCCGCGCGCCGGGTTCTCCGGCCTGCGCGCCCTGCAGTACGCGGGCGGCACCACCTCCGGCAAGGGCGGCCGGGCCACGAACAAGGTGTTCGAGGTGGACATCCCGGTCACGGCCACGACGGAGCTGTCGTACGTGGTCTTCCCCGAGCTCACCGCGGCCGACCTGCGCTACCCCAGCACGTACGTCTCGGTGGACCTGGCCTTCTCCGACGGCACCTACCTCAGCGGCCTGAAGGCGGTCGACCAGCACGGCGTCCGGCTGGCGCCGCGCGAGCAGGGCGAGTCCAAGACGCTCTACGCCGACCAGTGGAACTACAAGCTGTCCCGGATCGGCGAGGTGGCCGGGGGCAAGCGGATCAAGCGCATTCTGGTGGCCTACGACAGCCCGGCCGGGATGGCCGGGTTCCGCGGCTGGGTGGACGACATCAAGATCGTCTCCGAGCGGCGGCGGCAGCCGTACGAGGGGCGCGGCGAGCACAGGTCCGGCCCCTCGCAGTACGTGATCACGACCAGGGGCACCCATTCGACCGGCGGTTTCTCGCGCGGCAACAACTTCCCCGCCACGGCGGTGCCGCACGGGTTCAACTTCTGGACCCCGATGACGAACGCCGGCTCGATCAGCTGGCTGTACGAGTACCACCGGGCCAACAACGCCGCCAACCTGCCCGAGATCCAGGCGTTCACCGCCAGCCACGAGCCGAGCCCGTGGATGGGCGACCGGCAGACGTTCCAGTTCATGCCGTCGGCGGCCGAGGGGGTGCCGGACCCGTCGCGGACCGGCCGGGCGCTGGCCTTCCGCCACGAGCGTGAGGTGGCCCAGCCGCACCTGTACGCGGTCACGTTCGACAACGGGCTGAAGACGGAGATCGCGCCGGCCGACCACGCGGCGCTGGCCCGCTTCACCTTCCCCGGCTCCGCCGCGAAGCTCGTCCTCGACAACGTCAGCAACGACGGCGGGCTGACCCTCGACGTGTCCGGCGGCGTCGTGACCGGCCATTCCGACGTGCGCAGCGACCTGTCCACCGGGGCCACGCGCATGTACTTCTACGCCGTCTTCGACCGCCCGGTCACCGGCGGCGGCAAGCTGACCGGGCAGGGCCGCGACAACGTCCTCGGCTACCTGTCCTTCGACGCGGGCTCCGCGCGCACGGTGAACATGCGCATCGCCTCCTCGCTGATCAGCGTGGAGCAGGCGAAGAAGAACCTGGAGCTGGAGGTCTCCGCCTCCGACACGGTGGAGACGGTCAGCGAGCGGGCGCGCCGCGCCTGGGACGCCAAGCTCGGCGTGATCGAGGTCGAGGGCGCGAGCCGCGACCAGCTCGTCACGCTGTACTCCAACCTCTACCGTCTGTTCCTGTATCCCAACTCCGCCTTCGAGAACACCGGCACCGCCGAAGCTCCGGTCTACCGGCACGCCGTGCAGTCGTCGACCGGCACGCCGCCGGTCACGCGGGTGGCCGACGGGAAGGTGTACGTCAACAACGGCTTCTGGGACACCTACCGCACGACCTGGCCGGCGTACGCGCTGCTCACGCCGCGCGCGGCCGGGGAGATGGTGGACGGGTTCGTGCGCCAGTACGAGGACGGCGGCTGGATCGCCCGCTGGTCCTCGCCCGGCTACGCCGACCTGATGGTCGGGACGAGCTCCGACGTGGCCTTCGCCGACGCCTACCTCAAGGGCATCACCGGGTTCGACCCGGAGAAGGCGTACGAGGCGGCGCTGAAGAACGCCACGGTCGCCCCGCCCACCCGCCACGTGGGCCGCAAGGGCCTGTCGACCTCCCTGTTCCTCGGCTACACGAGCATCCAGTCCGCGGGCGAGGCCATGTCGTGGGCGATGGACGGCTACATCAACGACTTCGGCCTGGCGAACATGGCCAAGGCGCTGGCCGGGCGTGCCACGGGCGCGAAGAAGGCCCGCTACCTGGAGGAGTACGAGTACTTCCGCGACCGGGCGCTGAACTACGTGCACATGTTCGACCCGGCGGTCCGCTTCTTCCAGGGCAGGAACGCCGACGGCTCCTTCCGCCGCAAGCCGGCCGCCTACGACCCGGGCCTGTGGGGCTACGACTACACCGAGACCAACGGCTGGAACATGGCCTTCCACGTCCCGCAGGACGGCCGCGGCCTGGCCAACCTGTACGGCGGCGCCGACGAGCTGGCGGCCAAGCTGGACGCCTTCTTCACCACCCCGGAGAAGGCGCTGTCGCCCGGCTCGTACAACGGGATCATCCACGAGATGACCGAGGCCAGGGACGTGCGCATGGGCCAGTACGGCCACAGCAACCAGCCTTCCCACCACATCGCCTACATGTACGACTACGCGGGCCAGCCGTGGAAGACGCAGGCCAAGGTGCGGGAGGCGCTGTCGCGGCTCTACCTGGGCAGCGAGATCGGCCAGGGCTATCCGGGCGACGAGGACAACGGGGAGATGTCGGCCTGGCAGGTCTTCAGCGCGCTGGGCTTCTACCCGCTGCAGATGGGCAGCCCGTACTACGCGATCGGCTCGCCACTGTTCGAGAAGGCCACCGTGCGCCTGGAGAACGGCAGGAAGCTGGTGATCAGGGCGAAGGGCAACAGCGCGCGCAACGTGTACGTGCAGGGGCTCACGGTGAACGGCAGGCCGTACGGGAAGACGTACCTGCCGCACGACCTGCTCGCCAAGGGCGGCGAGCTGGAGTTCGAGATGGGGCCGCGGCCGTCGCGCTGGGGCACGGGACCGGACGCCGCGCCGCCCTCGATCACCCGCGACGACCGGGTGCCCGCGCCGCTGCGTGACGCCACCGGGCCGGGGCGCGGCACCGCGTCGGCGGCCGGCGGCGCGGACGTGAGCGCGCTGTTCGACGACGACTCGGCCACCCAGGCGGCGTTGCCCGCGTGGGTCGGCTACGGCTTCGGCGGCGAGCGGCGGGTGAGCCACTACACGCTCACCTCGGGCTCCGGCGGGCCCGAGGAGGATCCGACGGGCTGGGTGCTCGAAGGCTCCGCCGACGGCCAGAAGTGGAAGGTGCTCGACGAGCGGACCGGCGAGAGCTTCCCGTGGCGGCGGCAGACCCGGCCGTTCAAGGTGGCGAAGCCGGGCGCGTACGCGCACTACCGGCTCACGTTCACCGGCGGCACCTCACTGTCGGAGATCGAGCTGCTCGCCGCGGCGCCGCCGTCCACGTCACCGCTGGTCGTCGAGGCCGGCGGCGCCTTCGCCTCGCCCGGCGAGAGCGTCACGCTGACCGCGAAGGTCTCCAACCACGCCGACCGGGCCGTCACCGGCGAGCTGACCGCGGCCGTGCCGCAGGGCTGGAGCGTCCAGCCGGCGTCCGCGGACTTCGGGCGGCTCGCGCCGGGAGCGTCCAAGACGGTCGAGTTCCAGGTGGCGGTGCCGGCGGCGGCCGGTCCCGGATCCCATCCGGTGCTGCTGTCGGCGGTCTCCGGCCTGGGGACGACCTCGGAGCGGGTGACGGTCACGGTCGTCGGCGACACCGTGCAGTTCACGCCGGGCACCCCGGCGGAGGAGCCGTGGCTGCTGGACGAGGGCGGCTCCCAGCTCGACGGTGAGGTGCACGACGGGCGGGCCCGCTTCACCGACGGCAACGCCGCGGCCGTCTACCGGTTCGAGCTGCCGGCCCGGGTGACAGGGGGCACGCTGACGCTGGACATCGGCAACCAGTTCCTGGTCGAGGTCTCGACCGACAACCAGACCTGGCGGACGGTGCTGCGGGAGGAGGAGAACGTGCGCGATCTGTCCAACCGCGAGGAGCGCACGCTCGACCTGCGTGACGTGCGGGGTGACAGCCGCGGCTTCTCCCTGCGCGTCCGCGACAGCCGGCCGCAGGACGGCTGGGGGTCATGGCTGGCCAGGGTCCGGCTGGACCTGACCGGCGGGTGAAACATCGGCCGGTGCACCTGACCGGCTGATGAAACGGCGGCCGTGCCCGGGGGATCCCTCCGGACACGGCCTTCCCGCTCGCCGTGGCTCTTACCGCACGCTGAAGCCCTGCTCCTGCCCGTACTTGACGGAGGCGTCCTGCCACGCCTTGAGCCCGTCGTCCAGGGTGGTCGAGGAGATGTACGCCTTGCCGACGGTGTCGTTGAAGACGCTGTTGGCGTACACCTGGTAGGGCAGGTACGACCAGCCGGGCACGACCTGGGCGGCCGACTCGGCGAGCACCTGGTTGACCTGCTGGTCACCGAAGTAGGGGAACTTCTTGTCCTTGAACTCCGCCGCGTCGAGGTGCGCGGTGGTGGCCGGGAACGCGCCCGCGTCGAGGCGGGTCTGGACGCCCTCGTCGACGCCGGCGTACTTCATGAACGCGTAGGCCAGGGTCTTGTTGGCGCTCGCCTCGGGGACGGCCAGCGAGCTGCCGCCGTTCTCGGAGGTGGCCTTGCCGCCGGCCTCCCACTGCGGCAGTGGCGCGACCCGCCACTTGCCGGACGCCGCCTTGACGCCGCTCTCGAAGTTGGCCGGCATCCAGGCGCCGATCACGAGGGTGGCGATGGTGCCGTCACCCAGGCCCTTGTACCACTCGTCGCTCCAGCCGTTGATCGGCGCGAGCAGCTTCTCCGAGATGAGTTGCTGCCAGGCGGCGGTGAACTTCTTGGTGCCCTCGTCGGCGAAGTTGATCGCGACCTTGGTCCCGTCGACCTGGTACGGCTTGCCGCCGGCCTGCCAGATCATGCTGGTGGTGAAGCCGGCGTCGCCGGTGTCGCTGGTGATGTACGCCTTCGGGTCGGCCTTGTGCAGCTTCCTGGCCGCCTCGATGTACTCCTCCCAGGTCTCCGGCACCTCGATGTCGTGCTTGTCGAAGACCTCCTTGTTGTAGAACAGGGCCATCGGGCCGGAGTCCATCGGCAGGCCGTAGACGCCGGGGCCGGAGTGGACCGAGTTCCACGGGCCGGGGGTGAAGGTGCCTTCGAGCTTGTCCGCGCCGAAGGGCGTCAGGTCGGCGACCGACTTCGCCAGCGCGAACTGCGGCAGCGCGTAGTACTCGATCTGCGCCACGTCGGGGACGCCCGAGCCGGCCTTGATCGCGTTCTGCAGCGCGGTGTACTGGTCGTCGCCGGTGCCGGCGTTGACCAGGTTGACCTTCACCTTCGGATACTTGGCCTGGAAACCGGCCGCGACCTGCTTGAGCGTCGGCTCCCACGCCCAGACGGTGATCGTGCCGCCGGCGTTCAGCGCGGCCTCCTGGTCGGTGGCCGACGTGCTCTGCGCCGGGGCCGCCCCCTGCCCGCCGTCTCCCGGCGAGCCGCAGGCGGTGGCGATCAGCGCTACCGACAGGGCCGCGCCCGCTAGCAGAGCGCGGCGGCGGATTGTCGTCATGGTTGTCCCTTTCGTGGAGATGCGGCGCCGGTCACTCCTTGACGCTCCCGGCGGCCAGGCCCGACTGCCAGTACCGCTGGAGCAGCAGGAACGCCACGATCAGCGGGACGATGGTGAGCAGGGAACCGGTGATCACGAGGTTGAAGATCGCTTCGCCGCCCGCGGTGGTCGCCTGGGCGTTCCAGGCGCTGAGGCCGAGGGTCAGCGGATACCAGCCGGGGTCCTTCAGCATGATCAGCGGCAGGAAGTAGTTGTTCCACGTCGCGACCACGGTGAACAGCAGCACGGTGACGATCCCGGGGGCCAGCAGCGGCAGGCTGATGCGGAAGAAGGTCTGGAACTCCCGAGCCCCGTCCACCCGCGCCGATTCGAGGATCTCGTTCGGGACGGCGTCGCCGGCGAAGGTCCACATGAGGTAGAGGCCGAACGGCGAGACCAGCGAGGGGATGACGACCGCCCACGGCGTGTTGGTCAGGCCGAGGCTGGAGAACATCAGGAACGTCGGCACGGCCAGCGCCGTCCCGGGCACCGCGACCGCGCCGATCACGACGGCGAACACGGCCTTCTTGCCGGGGAAGTCGAACTTGGCCAGGCCGTATCCGGCGATCGTGGCCAGCAGCGTCGCCCCGCCCGCGCCGAGGACCACGTACAGCAGGGTGTTGAGCAGCCAGCGGGTGAAGATGCCGTCGTCGTAGGTGAAGGCGGCGGCGATGTTGGAGAACAGCGCGAAGTCGTCGTCGAACCACAGGCCGGACGAGCTGAGCAGCCCTTCCTGCGTCTTGGAGGCGTTGATCGCCAGCCAGACCAGCGGGAGCAGCGTGTAGATCAGCATGATCGAGGTCAGCACGGTCAGCGTGACGCTGCGCCGGCGGCGCGGTGAGTGACGGCGGTGGCGGTGGCGGATCACCAGGGGGCCGCGGGTGGTGGCGGTCACGTGTCAGACCTCCTTGCGCATGCCGCGCAGCTGGACGGCGTAGGCGACGATCATCGTGATCACGCCCATGACGATCGCGACGGTGGCCGAGTAGTTGTACTGCTGGCCGGCGAAGGACAGCGTGTAGGCGTAGTAGTTGGGCGTGAAGGAGGACGTGATCGCGTTCGGCGCCAGGTTCTTGAGGATCGCGGGCTCGTTGAAGAGCTGGAAGCTGCCGATGATGGAGAAGATCGTGGCGATCAGCAGGGCGCCGCGCAGGGCGGGCAGCTTGATCGCGACGATGATCCGGAACTGGCCGGCGCCGTCGATCTCCGCGGCCTCGTACAGGGACGGGTTGACCACGCGCAGGGCCGAATACAGGATCAGCATGTTGTAGCCGACGAACTCCCAGGTCACGACGTTGCCGAGGGAGGCCAGGATCAGGTCGGCCGACAGGGGGTCGGGCAGCCGCACGCCGAGGGCGTCGCTGAGGTTGGCGACGAGGCCGAAGCGGGTGCCGTACATGAAGGCCCACATCAGCGTGGCGACGACGGCGGGGACGGCGTAGGGCAGGAACACCGCGATGCGGAAGAAGCTCGCCCCGTACAGCCGGCCGCTGTCGATGGCCAGGGCCACCAGCAGCGCCAGGAACAGCATGATCGGGACCTGCACCACCAGGAAGATCGCCACGTTGCCGAAGGCCGACCAGAACTGCGGGTCGGCCAGCGCCTTGAGGTAGTTGTCCGCGCCGACGAAGGCGGTGCCGCCGATCAGCTGGGTCCTGAACAGGCTCAGATAGATCGAGTACGCGATCGGCGCCAGGAAGACCAGCGCGAACACCGCCATGAACGGCCCGACGAACCGCCAGCCCGCCCAGGACCGACGCGCCCTGGGCACAGTTGCGACCACCCGTGCACTCCTCACTCGCCGCTCTGTTAACGCAAACACCAACTGCGGGGGGAGACGTGGGATGGCCGCTGACCGAGGGTCGCCGGGGGGTTCCCCACTGTTATGTTTACGTAAACTTCTGTTGCGGTATCGTGGCACCGGCCGTACGGGCCGGTCAAGGCACCCCCCGGGATGCTCGTTGCGGAGGCAGGCGGACGATGGCAGTGACGACTGGGCAGGACCAGGACCCCGCCCCCGAGCCCGTTCCTGGGCCCGTTCCTGGGCCCGTTCCTGGGCCCGTTCCTGGGCCCGTTCCTGGGGCTGGGCACGCCGGCGCGCAGCGTGGCGGCTCCGGAGTGCCCGGCGGGCGGCGCAAGCAGCGGGTCTCCATGGCCGACGTCGCCCAGCGGGCGGGGGTCTCCTCGCAGACGGTCTCCCGGGTCTCCAACGGCCACCCCGGCGTGATCGACTCGACCCGCGAGCAGGTGCTGGCGGCGATGCGCGAGCTGGGCTACCGGCCCAACAGCGCCGCCCGCGCGCTGCGTTACGGCCAGTTCAACACCATCGGCGTCATCCTCTTCGGGCTCTCCTCGACCGGCAACAGCCGCACGGTCGAGGCCATCGCCACCCACGCCGCCGCCGAGGGCTACGCGATCACGCTGACGCCCATCGACGTGCCGACCCAGGACAACGTGCTGGGCGCCTTCACCCGGATGGGCGAGCTGGCCGTGGACGCGGTCATCGTCATCATCGAGGTCCACCTGCTCGACGCCGGCACCGTCACGCTGCCGCCCGGGGTGCACGCCGTGGTCGTCGACTCCGACGCCGGCGACCGCTACAGCGTGGTCGACACCGACCAGGCCGACGGCGCGCGGCGGGCCGTGCATCACCTGCTCGACCTGGGGCACCGGACCGTCTGGCACGTGACGGGGCCGCGGACGTCGTACGCGAGCCAGCGCCGGGCCCAGGCCTGGCGCGCCACCCTGGAGGAGGCCGGGCGGCCGGTGCCCGAGCCCCTGCACGGCGACTGGTCGGCCGGGTCCGGCTACGCCGCCGGGCTCACCCTGGCCGCCGAGCCCTCGTGCACGGCGGTCTTCGCCTCCAACGACCAGATGGCCCTGGGGCTGCTGCGTGCCTTCCACGAGAACGGGCGGGCCGTGCCCGGCGACATCAGCGTGGTGGGTTTCGACGACATTCCCGACTCCGCCCACTTCGTCCCGCCACTGACCACCGTGCACCAGGACTTCGCCGAGGTCGGACGGCGGTGCGTCCAGCAGGCTCTCGCGCAGATCCGCGACAACGAGGCGTCGCGCCCCGGCACCGACCTCGTCCCGACCCGCCTGGTGGCCCGCGCCAGCACGGCTCCGCCGCGACAGGGCTGAGGGCCGCCGCCCGCGCGCTCAGACGGGCTCGCCGACCGGCTCCTCCCATTCGAGGTGGTGCTCGTAGATCCAGCGGCTGGGGTCGGCCCCGGTCATGGCCGCCAGCTTCATGCCCAGGCTCATGACCAGGTCGCGGGGCACCCTGGCGAGCGGGCTGAGCGCCTTCCAGCCGCCGGTACGGTTGCCCTGCTCGACCACGCGCTCGACCCGCCCCCGGCGCAGCCGCTCGTAGGCCGCGAACGCCGCCTCCACCCCCGGGCTGTCGCGCAGGCACTTGGCCAGGACCACAGCGTCCTCGAGGGCCATCGCCACGCCCTGCCCGATCGACGGCGCGGTGGCGTGGGCGGCGTCGCCGCGCGGCTCGGCTTCACCACGATGTCGCTCTACCGGCACGTCAAGAACAAGGACGAACTGCTGCTGCTGATGCTCGACTCGGTCGCGGGCGTGCCCGCCGGGCTCGACGAGCCGTGCGACGGCTGGCGCGACGGGCTGCGCCGCTGGTGCCGGGCCCAGTGGGAGATGCTGCGCACCCACACGTGGATCGTGCGCCTGCCGATCACCGGGCCGCCCGCCACGCCCGACCAGCCGGCCTGGACCGGCCGGGCGCTGGCCGTGCTCGGCGGAACAGGGCTGGACGAGCGCGACAAGGCGGCATCGTCCTGCTGGTGGCCACGTACATGCACGCCACCGCCCGGCTGGGCGCCGACCTCGGCTCCGCCGCCTCCAGTGCGTCGATCGCCGCCCACAGCGCGCTGCTCGGCTCCCGCGTGGACGTGCAGAAGCTGCCGGCGCTGCGCGCCGCCGTGGACGCGGGCGCGTTCGACTATCCGGCCGGCCTGCCCGAGGACGAGCGGCAGCTCGGCTACGAGTTCGGGCTGGAGCGGATCCTCGACGGGGTGGAGGTTCTGGTCGACGCCCGGAGCGCCATTTGACCTGGAGCCGGCTCCAGGCCATAGCGTCGCAAACATGAGCACTGAACAGCACAAACTCGGTTCCGGCTTCGGAATCCACAGCACCACGGCCGACGTCCTGCGGGGCATCGACCTGTCAGGGCGGCTGGCCCTCGTCACGGGCGGTTACTCGGGCCTCGGACTGGAGACCACCAGGGCGCTGGTGGAGGCGGGCGCGCGCGTGATCGTCCCGGCGCGGCGTCCCGAGGCGGCGATGAAGGCCCTGGCCGGCCTCCCCGGCGTCGAGGTCGGCGAGCTCCAGGATGCCGCCGGCGCGGGCGCCGACGCCTCCGGGGTCGAGGTCGCCGAGCTGGACCTGGCCGATCTCGGCAGCGTGCGGCGCTTCGCGGAGCGCTTTCTCGCCTCCGGGCGCGACCTGCACCTGCTGATCGCCAACGCCGGCATCATGGCCGGCCCCGAGCGGCGGGTCGGCCCCGGCTGGGAGTCCCAGTTCGCCGTCAACCACCTCGGCCACTTCGCCCTGGTCAACCGGCTCTGGCCGGCGCTGGCGCGGGGCCGGGCGCGCGTGGTGTCGGTCTCCTCCAACGGCCACCAGCTCTCCGGGATCCGCTGGGACGACGTGCAGTTCGAGCGGGGGTACGACAAGTGGCTGGCCTACGGGCAGGCCAAGACCGCCAACGTGCTGTTCGCCGTGCACCTGGACGCGCTGGGCAAGGAGGCGGGCGTGCGGGCGTTCGCGGTGCACCCCGGCGCCATCGCCGGCACGTCCCTGGCCCGCGACATCCCGCCGGAGGAGTTCGCGGAGCTGAAGGAGACCATCGAGTCCACGCCCGGCAACCCCGGCTGGAAGAGCGTGCAGGAGGGCGCCGCCACCCAGGTGTGGGCGGCCACCTCGCCGCGGTTGGACGGGCTCGGCGGGCTCTACTGCGAGGACGGCGACGTGGCCGACCCCCTGCCGCCCGGCGCGACGCTGGTCGCCGGGGTGGCCGAGTGGGCCGTGGACCCGCGGGAGGCGGCCCGCCTGTGGCAACTGTCGGCCGACCTGACCGGCGTGAACGCCTTCGCGTCGCCCGCCACCGGCTGACCGGCACGAACGCCTGCACACCGCCCGCCACCGGCCGACCCGCGTGAACCCCGCCGGGCCGCCCGCGACCGGCTGACCCGACCTCCCGCGACACGGCTTCTGTGACGGCTGTCTGACTTCACCGACTGCTACTCTCTGCTACATATTGATGACGTTTCGTGTAGTAGGGGGAGCTCTCGTGAAGGTCGTCTGTGTCGGCGGCGGACCCGCCAGCCTGTACTTCTCGATCCTGATGAAGCGGGTGGATCCGTCCCACGACATCACCATCTGCGAGCGGAACCCCGCCGGATCGTCGTACGGCTGGGGCGTGACGTACTGGGACGAGCTGTTCCACTTCCTGCACGGCGTCGACCCCGAGTCCGCCCGCGCCATCAGCGAGTGCTCCGTCCGCTGGGACAGCTGGGTCGTGCACCTGCACGACCGGGCCACGATCACGGTGGAGCACGGCGACGAGGGCTCCGGCGTGAGCCGGCGGCGGCTGCTCGACATCTTCACCGAGCGGGCGCGGGCGCTCGGGGTGCGGATCGAGTTCGAGCGGGAGGTCACCGACGAGCGCGAGTTCCCCGACGCCGACCTGATCGTGGCCGGCGACGGCGTCAACAGCCTGCTGCGCGAACGCCACGCCGCCCACTTCGGCACCGAGATCGCCGTCGGGCGCAACAAGTACGTCTGGCTCGGCACCACGAAGGTCTTCGACTCGTTCACCTTCGCCTTCACCGAGACCCCGCACGGCTGGATCTGGTGCTACGGCTACCGCTACGACCAGGACCGCAGCACGGTCGTCGTCGAATGCTCGCCGGAGACGTGGCGGGGTCTCGGCTTCCACGAGGCGAACGAGGCCGACAGCCTGGCCCTGATGGAGAAGCTGTTCGCCGACATCCTCGACGGCCACTCGCTCATGGGCCGCACCCAGATCGACGGCAGCGCCCACTGGCTGAACTTCCGCACCGTGACCAACCGCAGGTGGTACCACGACAACGTGGTGCTGCTCGGGGACTCCGCGCACACCACCCACTACTCCGTCGGGGCGGGCACCACCCTGGCGCTGGGCGACGTCGCCTTCCTGGTGGACGCGCTGCACGGCGACCCGCGGCTGGCCGGCGCCCTGGCCCGTTACGAGCGCCAGCGCAGGTCCGTGATCCGGGCCCCGCAGAAGGCGGCGCGCTACAGCGCCCGCTGGTACGAGAACCTGCCGCGCTACATCGACCTCCCGCCACACCAGATGATCACCCTGCTCGACAAGCGGAACTCGCCGCTGGTCGCGCACACCCCGCCGTGGCTGTCCTACCGGATCAGCCGCCTGACCGAGCGCCTGTCGTCGCTGACGTCGGGAAACGGCTCCGCCTGGCGGGCCCGCTCGTCAGAATAGGCCGGTTCGCCCGGTCGGGGCGCCTCCCCGGAGCAGGGCACGTTCGCCGGAACAGGGCTGCTCACCAGGGCAGGGCGCGTTCCCGGACGAACGCGGCGATCTCCTGGGCGGCGCGGTCGTCGGTCTCGATGCGCAGGTCGCCCGACCCCGCGCGTTCCAGTGCCTCCGCCTCGCCCGCGGCCCGTTCGGCGACCCGGTCGAGGTCGCGCGGGCCGAGCCCTTTCAGCTCGTCGCCCGGCAACTGCGGCGCCTGCCCGCCCGCGCGCAGGCGGATGCGCTCGGCGAGGGTGGCCGGGGTGGCGTGCAGGCGGCAGACGGTCAGGTCGATGCCGGGAATCGGGGCGACGCAGGCGCGGATGACGTCGTCGTGGTCGGGCCCGCCGGAGACGATCAGGCAGCGGGCTCCGGCCGCGCGGTGCCCGGCCCAGACGGCGGCGAGGTTGCCCGCCACGAGCCGCCGCACGTCCAGGTCGTCGTCCGGGCCGTCGTCCGGGCCGTCCTCCGGGCCGTCGTTCGGGTCGTCGGGCTGGCCGTCGGGCGGGTCGCCGTGCGGGGCCGGTCGCAGGGCGCCGATCTGCTTCACGTCGATGTAGGCCGCGCGCACACCGGTACGGACGAGCTGGCTGAACACCTCGTACCCGACCGTGGACTTCCCGGCGGCCGTGGCACCGGAGAACCACAGCACCGGCGCGGGCTCCCCACCGGCCGCCGGCAGGCCGGCGGTGCGGGCCAGGATCAGCCGGGCGGTCTCCTGGACGGTCAGCCCGGTGGTGTCCACGCACAGGTCGGCGTAGTCGGTTCGGTCCTGCGCCAGCGCCTCGGCGACGGACCCGGCGACCAGGTCGGGCCGCCAGCCCCGCGCCAGGAAGCGCCGTTCGAGCTCCCCGGCGTCCACCCGCAACCGGCACACGGTGAACGCCACGTCCGGCATGAGCCTCGTGTACACGTCCACTTCGTCCCGCGTGTCCACGAAGCCCGCCAGCACGAGACGGCGCACGCCCGCACGCCGGAAGTTCGGCAGCATCGCGGCGAGATTGCGCGCCCTGATCGGGTGGGGGCCGCCGTCGGGGTCAGGGTGGCACAGCCCGATCTGGTCGCCGTCGACGAACGCGGCCGTGACGCCCTCGCGGCTGATCTGGGCGAACGCCTCCCAGCCCGCCGAGGACTTCCCGACGCCCGACGGTCCGGACAGCCACAGCACGGACAGGGGTACGTCGTTCATCCGCCCGAAGGTAGCCGCCGCCCCGCGAGATCCGCGAACGGTTTTCCGCGCCACACTAGTAGAACGGAACCGTACGTTCCAAGTACACTGGATCTATGAGCAGCCCACCCATGAGCGGCCGCAAGGCACAGGCCGCGCGTAACGACGAGTTGATCCTCCATGCCGCGCGAGCCGTCTTCACCGCCGATCCCGGCGCTCCCATCGCGGCCGTGGCCGAGAAGGCGGGCGTCGGGATCAGCGCACTGTATCGCCGCTATCCGAGCAAGGAGGCCCTGCTGCAGAAGTTGTGCGGCGACGGGCTGAAGCTCTACATCGAGGTCACCGAGCGGGCGCTGGCCGACTACAGCGACCCGTGGGAGTCGTTCGCCACCTATCTGCGCGGCATCGTGGAGGCCGACAGCAGCTCGCTGACCATCAAGCTGGCCGGCACGTTCACCCCGACGGAGGAGCTGGGCCGCGACGCGGCCAGGGCGTCGGCGCTGGCCGTCGAAGCGCACCGCCGCGCGGTGGCGGCGGGCGTGCTGCGGCCGGACGTGACGCCGGCCGACATCGCGCTGCTGTTCGAGCAGCTCGCCTCGATCAAGCTGGGCGGCGACGAGCGCGCGGGGCAGCTGCGGCAGCGCTATCTCACGCTGGCGATGGACGCGCTGCGGGTGCCGCCCGCCCATCGCGACCTGCCCGGCCCGCCACCGGCGGACGCGGAGCTCGCGGCCCGCTGGCGTCCGCAGGCTTAGTCCTCGCCGGCCTGCCAGTGGTACAGGTACGACATCAGGAAGCCGAGCAGCCCGGTCACCCCGGCCGACACGGTCATCGCCGTGCCGAGCGCCGACACCGCGCCGGAGACCAGCGCGGAGCTGCCCGCGACCAGCCCGGCCGCCTGGATCAGCACGACGGCGACGCCGAGCACGAGGAACAGCACGACGCCGATCTTGAACAGGACCATGGTGAGCTTCTTCATAATGGGCTCTCCTCTCAGATCGGCAGCGCGCCGACGGCGATCAGCACGCCCATGACCAGCGTCGGGACGACGAACCAGACGATCAGCCGCCCGAACGTCCTGGCCGGATCCACCTGGGCGATGCCGCTGGCGATGTAGATCGGGGCCGCTCCCGGCGGCGACGCGCCCTCGGTCGAGGCGAAGACCAGGATCGCGGTGGCCGCGGCGGCCGGGGCGATCCCGGCCGCGGTCAGCGCGCTGAAGGCCACCCCGCCGACGGCGGCGATCGTGGCGGTGCCGGTCAGCGGCGCGGCGATGACGACGAGCAGCAGCCCGACGAGCGTGGCGATGACGACGGCGGGCGCGTCCAGGGCCTGCATGATCGTGGTCAGCTGGTCGACCAGGCCCAGCTCGCCCAGGCTGGCGGCGGCCGCGAAGGCGAAGAACAGGGTCGCGCCGATGACGGCGTAGCGGGGCGCCATGTCGCCGAGCAGTTCGCTCCACGCGCGGCCGGTGCGCGGCAGCCGCCGCCACGCCACGGCGAACGTGGCCAGCACGGTCAGCACCGGGATCCACACGACGATGCTGATGTCGTCGGCCGCCTCGCCCACCCGCGACTCCATCAGCGCCACGCCGAAGTCGAGGGTCATGAGCACGGGGACGAGGATGCCCGCGTACACCAGCAGCGACGTCCACCCGGCGCGCAGGGCCGCGCGCAGGGGCAGGATGTCGGAGGCGTCGGTGGCGGCGATGCGGTGCCTGCGCACCCACACGAACACCACGACGAACCGGTAGGCCACCGTCCACAACCCGCCCACGAGGGCGGGCACGAAGAGCTGGTCGGCGCTGAGCACGGGCGCCACCGCGGCCGAGCCGAGCAGCAGGAACATCGACGAGCTCGGCGGGATCGAGATGCCCAGCCCTGCGTTGCCCGCCACCAGCGAGGCGGCCAGGTCGGGGCGCCAGTTGGAGCGGATCATCCACGGGATCGTCACCGAGCCCACGGACGCCGAGATTCCCGACCCCGAGCCTGAGGGGCCGCCGAGGAGGGCGGCGGCGGAGGTGGAGACGTAGCCGGCGCCGCCGCGCAGGCGGCCGAACACCGAGTTCAGCACGGCGACCTGCTCCTGGATGAGGCCCAGCTTGGTGAGCAGGTAGCCCATGAAGACGAAGGCCAGGGCGGCGAAGACGACCTCCTCGGCGAACGCGTCGGCCAGGCCCGCCCAGGCCAGCTCGAAGAAGCGGGTGCCGCCGAAGAGGCACACGCCGGCGAAACCGATGAGCATCGCCTCACCGATGTTGCGTTTCAGCACTCCGTTCCAGATGACGATGATGGCGATGTAGGCGATGAGCGCCCAAACGGCGATTCCCATGGCGAAGGACCTCCAATGGGGGGTGGTGCGGGGGTGGTCGGCACGCGCCGGCGGCGGTGGCGGCCTGCGGTCAGGTGATGACGTCCGGCGGCGGGGCTGAGCGGTGGTACGCGGGGCCGGGTGGGCTTTCGGAACGTTCCGCGCGGCCAGACGGGCCGGCGGGACGTTCCGCACGGACGGGTGGGTCGGCCGGAGGCTCCGCGCGGTCTGGCGGGTCGGCGAGGCGGGCGGCCAGGGTGACGGTGCGGCGGGCCCGGACCACGATGGGGGCGTCCACGAAGCGGCCGTCGGGCAGCGCCACCGCGCCGACGCCGGCCCGTTCGGCGCGTTCCGCCGCCGCGACGATCTCGGCGGCCCTGGCCACCTCGTCCTCCGCCGGACGGAAGGCCCGCCTGATGACGGGGATCTGGCGCGGATGGATCGCGGTCCGGCCGAACAGCCCGATGGCGCGGCCGGCCCGGCAGGAGTCGGCCAGCCCCACTTCGTCCTTGACGTCCGGATAGACGGACATGGGCACCGGCGGCAGCCCGGCCGCGGCGGCGGCGAGGACGACCTGGAGCCTGAGCTGGTTCATGGCCTGTTCGTCGGTGACGGCCAGCTCGGCGGCCAGGTCCTGCTCGCCCAGCGCCACGCCCGCCACGCTGGGGTGGGCGGCGATCTCGCGGGCGGCGAGGATCCCGGCCGCCGACTCCAGCAGCGCGTACGCGGGCGCGCCCGTCACGGCGTCGAGCACGGCCGTGGACTCGACCTTGGGCAGCCGTACCCCGTCGGCGAACGGCCCCACGGCGGCCAGGTCGTCGCGCCCGCGGGCGGTGGCCGGGTCGTTGACCCGCACGTGCAGCCGCGGCCACCGGGCCGGTCGCCCGTGCTGGGCGCGCAGGTAGGCCACGGCGTTCCGCCTGGCCTCGTCCTTCTTCACCGGCGCGACCGCGTCCTCCAGGTCGATGATGACGACGTCGGCGCCGGACGCCATCGCCTTGTCGAACCGCTCGGGCCGGTCACCGGGAACGTACAGCCAGGTCACGGGCGGCACCGGCACCCCCGCAAGGGCGCTCATGCGATCACTCCGTCGGCGCGGAGTGCGGCGATGCGGTCGCCGGAGTAGTCGAGCTCGGCCAGCACCTCGTCGGTGTCGCGGCCCAGCCGCCGCCCCGGCCAGCGAATCTCGCCGGGCGTGTCGGAGAGCCGGAAGAGCACGTTCTGCATGGTGAGCGAGCCCAGCTCCTCGTCCGGCACCTCGACGAAGGTGTTCAGGGCCGCGTACTGCGGGTCCTCGGCCAGGTCGGAGACGTCGTAGATGGGCGCGACCGCGGCCTGCACCTCCTCGAACCTGGCGATGACCTCGTCGGCGTCGCGCGCGGCGATCCAGGAGGCGACCGCCGCGTCAAGTTCGTCCACGTGCTGCACGCGGCCGTGCCCGCTGGCGAACCACGGCTGCTCGACCAGGTCGGGCCGCCCCACCAGGGTGACCACGCGCTCGGCGATGGGCTGGGCGCTGGTGGAGATCGCCAGCCAGCGACCGTCGCGGGTGCGGTAGGTGTTGCGCGGCGCGTTGCTGCTGGAACGATTGCCGGTCCGCTGGGGGACGACGCCGAGCGCCTTGTACGCGGTCATCTGCGGCCCGAGCAGCCCCAGGATCGGCTCGATGATGGCCAGGTCGATGACCTGCCCGCGGCCGGTCCGCTCACGGGCCCGCAGGGCGACCATGATCGCGTACGACATGGCGAGGCCGGCGATGCCGTCGGCCAGGGCCAGCGGCGGCAGCGTGGGCGGCCCGTCGGGCTCGCCGGTCATGGCCGCGAAGCCGCTCATGGCCTCGGCCAGGGTGCCGAAGCCGGGCCGCTTGGCCATGGGCCCGAACTGCCCGAACCCGGTCATCCGGGCCACGATCAGCCGCGGGTTGAGCTCCAGGAGGTCTTCGGGGGCCAGGTTCCAGCGTTCGAGGGTGCCGGGGCGGAAGTTCTCGATCAGCACGTCGGACCGTTCGGCCAGGCGGCGCAGGATCTCCTGCCCCTCGGCCCGCGACAGGTCCACGGCCACGCCGCGCTTGTTGCGCGACAGCGTCTTCCACCACAGGCCCACTCCGTCCACGGAGGCGCCGTGCCCGCGCGAGGGGTCGCCCCGGCGGGGATGCTCGATCTTGATCACGTCCGCGCCGAAGTCGCCCAGCATCATGGCCGCGGAGGGACCGGCGAACAGCGTCGCCGCGTCGATGACCCGCAGGTCGTCGAGGCTCGTCATGGGTATGTAACTTATAAGAAATATGTCATAGGTCAACCAAGTGACCGTTATGCGAGACACTTAGCGATATGTCACCCAGCGAGCCGCGGCCGCCCATGAGCAAGGCCGACTACGTCTACAGCGTGCTGCTCGACGAGATCCGCACGGGACGGATCCCGGGCGGGACGGCGCTGCGGGCCGGGGAGGTGGCCAAGCGCCTGGGCGTCTCCGTCACGCCGGTGCGTGAGGCGCTGCGCAGGCTGGAGAAGGACCGGCTGATCAGTTACGAGGCGCATCACGGCGCGACCGTGGTGGACCTGGGGGACGAGGCGGTGGCCGAGTACTACGGACTGCGCGCCGTGGTCGAGGGCCTGGGCGCGCGGCTGGCGGCGGCCAGGATCACTCCGGAGCAACTGCAGGATCTGCGCGCGCTGCACGCCTCGATGGCCGAGGACGCCGCCCAGGGCCGGCACGACCGGCTGGGCGAGCAGAGCAGGCGCTTCCACCTGACCATCGTCGACATCGGCGGCCCCGCGTTCCTGGGCGAGCACGCCAGGTCGGTGCGCAACAGCTTCCCCGTGCCCGCCGAGGCGTCGCTGTGGCTGGACGAGACGCAGGTCAAGGCGCAGCTGGAGGCGCACGAGGGCATCCTGGCCGCGCTGGAGGCGGCCGACGGCGACAGCGCGGAACGCATCATGATCGACCACGTCCGCCGCGCCGGCGAGTTCCGCCAGCAGCAATAAGCCGCCCGGCCACCCCGCCGCACCCGGCCCCGCCGCGCTGAGCCGCCCGGCCTCGTCCGGCCGGTCAGCCGAGAAGGGTGGCGCGTAGTTCGTCCAGGACGCCGGGGGTGGCGTCCACGGCGCACGCCGACAGCGACAGCCGCGCGAACGCCTGCTGGTGCTCCTCCACCCGCCGCCGGTCCTCGACCACGATCGGGGCGTGCAGCAGGTGCAGCACCAGCACGTCGGGCCGGGACCGTTCGGGAAAGCGCAGCAGCGTGAACGGCGGCCCCTGGTGGAGGAGGCCGGTCTCGGCACTGGGCCGGGCGACCTGCACGGCGATGTGCGGCTGCTTGGCGGCCATGGCGACCGCGTCGAGCTGGGCGATCCGCTCCTCCGGCCGGTGCAGCGGCGGGTCGAGCAGGGCGGGCCGGTCGAGCACGGCCCACAGGTGCGGCCCGCGCGGCCGGTCGAGCACCTCCTGCCGGACGGCGACGAGCCGCGCCGCGTCGGCGGCCTGCTCGTACGCGACCCCGCCGGGCAGCCCGGCCGACAGGGCCGCGGCCTGCGCGTACGCGGGGATCTGCAGCAGCGGCGGCACCAGGCGCGACCCGTAGGTGTAGATCACCTGCGCCCCGTCCTCCAGCTCCAGGTACGCCGACAGCCCCAGCGGCACCCCTGGCGCGTCGTACCAGCCGGGCACCCGCTCCTCACGCAGCAGCGACAGCAGCCGGGGCGCGTGCTCGCCCTGGCCGTACAGCTCCAGCAGGGTGCGCACGGTCGCCTCGCGCGGCGCGACGAGGCCGTGCTCGATGCGGAAGATCGTGGAGGTGTTGAGCCCCGCGACCTGCGCGGCGGCGGCCATCGACATCCCGCTCGCGGCCCGCAGCGAGCGGAGCCTGGCCGCCACGACGCTCAACTGCATACGTCTGTCACAGCCATCTGTGACAAAACTCAGCGTTTGCACCTGGTCTCTTGCACGGGAGTGACGGCTGATGCACGATGGCCACTCTAATGGTCTGACACGTCATGCATACGCCGATCCGAAAGGCTCAACACTGTGGCGGACGCGTGGATCCTCCATCCCGACTACCGGACTCCTCCGGTCCCCACAGACGCGCACTTCCCTCCGGGTCCCTGGCGCCATCCCGACGGCGGCCAGGTCATGAACGGCACCTACGAGCGGCCCCTGCCCAAGCTCAGGACGGAGGTCGTGACCGTCTGGTACGGCTACGCCCTGAGCCGCTGGCGCGGCCCGCGCATGCCCAGGTTCAGCAGCCCGATGGTGTCGGCCTGGAATCCGGTGCTGGCCCAGGGCCTGGCCGCCGCTCCCGGCACGCCGACGCCGTACCGCGACGAGCTGTGGTGCGACCGGTGGATCGCCGAGGCCCTGCTGTACGGGCGCAAGCCGTACGGCGCGTTCACCCTGCCGGCGGACGAGGCGCTGCGCTGGTGCGGCAAGAGCGGCGGGACGAGCCTGATCTACCACGCGCGTACGGAGGACGACGACCTGGTGCGGGTGGTGGCGGGCACGTCGGAGCGCTACGCGCACCTGTTCGACCTCGACGCGCTGATCGCCGACTACCGGGAGGCGCTGCCGGGCGAGCTGGCCGAGCCGGAGGTGCGGGCGCTGGAGGAGCACCGCTCCTGCTCCCCCGCGCTGCGTTACGTGCTGTGCGACGACGCCGAGGCGCTCTTCGCCCAGGCGCCGCTGTCGGTGCGCGGCCTCACGCTCGGCTATCCGCCCCGTGAGACGGCCACCCGCATCGCCGCGCGCGTCACCTCCGGGGCGGCGGCGTGATCGGGGACGTCAAGGCATCCTGTTCGACCTGGACGGCACCCTGCTCGACCACCGCGGCGCCGCCGACGCCGCCATCACCGCCTGGCTGGAGGCCCGCTCCCCCGGCCATCCGCGGCTGGGCGAGGCGGCCGCGCTGTGGGCCGGCTTCGAGGTGCCGTACCTCGCGATGTGGCACGCGGGCCGCTGCTCGTGGCAGGAGCAGCGGCGGCTGCGGCTGTCCGCGCTCTGCGCGGAGCTGGCCGTTGCGGTCCCGGCCGACCTGGACGCCGCCTACGAAGACTTCGCCGGCCGTTATCGGAAGGGCTGGGCCGCGTTCCCCGACGTGGCGCTGGCGCTGGCCGGGCTCGGCGGGTTCACGCTGGGGGTGCTGACCAACGGCACGCAGCGCGTGCAGGAGGAGAAGGTCCACGCGATCGGGCTGGACGGCCTGGTCGGGCCGGTGCTGACCGGCGAGGTCCTGGACGGCCGGTTCAAGCCCGCGCCCGCCTGCTACGAGGGGGCCGCGGCGGCGCTCGGGCTGAGGCCGCGGGAGGTGCTGCTGGTGGGCGACGACGTACGCAACGACGTGACGGGGCCGGCGGCGGCCGGGATGCGCTCGGTCTGGCTCGACCGGCTCGGCGCCGAGCCCCCGCCCGCCGGTTTCCCGCACATCACCTCACTGACCGAGTTGCCCGGCCTGCTCGGCTGACCGCCCTGCGATCACCGGGGCACGACCTCCGCCAGCGCCGACGACTCCAGGTCGAACCCGCTCACGTGCGCCAGATAGTCGCCCTTGACGAGCGGATCCCCCAGGTAGACGCCACCCGCGGCGCGCACCAGCAGGGCCCCTGCCGCCACGTCCCACGGGTTGGACCTGGTGCCGTACGCGGCGTCCGACCAGCCCGCCGCGACGTGGGCGAGCTTGAGCGCGGCGCTGCCGACCCTGCGTACGGCGGAGAAGGAGCTCAGCAGCCGGCCGTAGCGTTCCAGCGCGAGCTCGCCGCCGGCGTCGAGGTCGAGCGGGGTCGGGTAGCTGGACAGCAGCATGGCCTCCCGGTCGCCGGTCGCCCCTTCGCTGCGCAGCGGCTTGCCGTTGCACCAGGCGCCGTCGGGGGTGGCGGTGAACTCGTCGTCGCGTACGGGGTCGTACACGACGCCTGCCACCAGCTCCCCGCGCACGGCGGCGGCGATGGACACGCAGAAGAACGGCAGGCCGGCGGCGAAGTTGGCGGTGCCGTCGATGGGGTCGACGTACCAGACGAGGTCGCCGGAGCCGGTGGTGCCGCCCTCCTCGCCCACGATCGCGCTGTACGGCGCCCGCGCCTCGATGACGGCGCGGATGCTCTCCTCGGCGGCGCGGTCGTGCTCGGTGACGGGATCGTGGAAGTCGCGCTTGGTGCTCACCTCGGGCCGGGACCTGAAGGCGGCGCGCAACTGGGGGCCGACGGCACGGGCCGCCTCACAGGCGGTGTCGAGCAGGTCGGTCGCATCCATGCCGTCTCCTCTACCTGCCGCGCGGCCGCGGCACACGCTTGAATGCTACATGACTCATTTGTCAGGACATTCTGACCTGCGTTAAGCTGATCAGCATGACCGCGAATCTGGCCATCGACCTGGATCGATCCAGCCCCGTGCCGCTCTACTTCCAGGTGGCCGAGCAGATCGCCGAGGCGATCCGGCGGGGCGACCTGGCCCCCGGCTCGCGGCTGGACAACGAGATCCTGCTGGCCGACAAGCTCGGCCTGTCCCGGCCCACGATCCGCCAGGCGATCCAATATCTCGTGGACAAGGGCCTGCTGGTGCGCAAGCGCGGCGTCGGCACGCAGGTGGTGCACGGACAGGTCAAGCGCTCGGTCGAGCTGACCAGCCTCTACGACGACCTGCGCAGGGCGGGCCAGGAGCCGGCCACGCAGGTGCTGGCCCTCGACACGCGGCCGGTGGAGGAGGAGATCGCCGCCATCCTCGGCGTGCCGGTCGGCTCCGAGATCCTCTACCTCGAGCGGCTGCGCTTCGCGGCGGGCGAGCCGCTGGCCGTGCTGCACAACTGGCTGCCGACGGGCCTGGCCAAGCTCACCGCCGCCGACCTCGAAGGCCGCGGCCTGTACGAGCTGCTGCGCGGGGCGGGCGTGCGGATGCGGGTGGCCAACCAGCGCATCGGCGCGCGGGCCGCCTCGCAGGCCGAGGCCCGGCTGCTGGAGGAGCGCCGGGGCGCGCCGCTGCTGACGATGCTCCGCACCACCTACGACGACCAGGGGCGGGCGGTCGAGCACGGCTCACACGTCTACCGGGCCTCGCACTACTCGCTGGAGGTCACGCTCATCGAGCGCTGAGGCCCCGTATCGTCCCCAGTGCCGTCTTCTGGGCCGTCTTCTGGGCCGTCTTCTGGGCCGACCACGCGGGCGGCGCGGCGCTTGAGGTAGAGGGTGGAGGCGACGCCGAACAGCACGGCCACCACGAGCCCCGCCCAGGAGAAGCCCTTGAGCCACTTCTCGGCGACGAGCCCGAGACTGTAGATGACCGCGGTGGTGCCGCCCGCCCACACGATGCCGCCGAGCACGTTGGCGACGGCGAACCTCCAGTACGGCATGCGCAGCGCCCCCGCCAGCGGCCCGGCCAGGATGCGCAGCAGGGCGATGAAGCGCCCGAAGAACACCGCCCACATGCCGAAGCGGTGGAAGTACTCCTCCGCCCTGCCCACCTGGCGGGGTCCGAAGTGTTTGGGGAAGCGCCGCCCGAGCCGGGCGAACATCGGCGCGCCGCCCTTGCGCCCGACGGCGTATCCGGCCGAGTCTCCGACGATGGCGCCGGCGCTCGCGCACGCGCCCACCCACACCGGGTCCACGACGCCCCTGGAGGCCAGGATCGAGGCGCCGACCAGGACGATCTCGCCCGGCAGCGGGATGCCGAGGCTCTCGAACCCGATCACGAGCGCGACCGTCGCGTACAGCCATCCGGCGGGGATCGCCTGCAGCCACTCGTCGATGTGCACCGGCCAACCCTAGCGCCGCCCGGGGCCTGCTCAGCACGGTACAGCGCACGTTCCGTGGATGGTCGGATCAGCGCTCGCTGTCGAGGTCCGCCTGCATGACGTCCGGGTACCGGTCGCCGGCGGCGGCGCCCGCGGGCACGGCGGCCTCGATCGCGGCCAGGTCATCGGCCGTCAGCCGCACGCCGAGCGCGCTCAGCGCCTCGGCCAGCCGCTCGCGGCTGCGCGCGCCGACGAGCGGCACGATGTCCTCGCCCTGCGCGAGCACCCAGGCGATGGCCAGTTGCGCCACCGTGACGCCCTTGTCCTCGGCGACCGCCCGCAGCGCCTCCACCAGCGCCAGGTTGTGGGCGAGGTTGTCGCCGGAGAAGCGCGGCGCGTGCGCGCGGAAGTCGGTGGCGCCCAGCTCGCGGTCCTTGCTCCAGTGGCCGCTCAGCAGCCCGCGCGACAGCACGCCGTACGCGGTCACGCCGATCCCGAGCTCGCGGCAGACGGGCAGGATCTCCCGCTCGATGCCCCGTGACAGCAGCCCGTACTCGATCTGGACGTCGCTGATGGGGTGCACGGCGTGGGCGCGGCGGATGGTGCCTGCCCCGGCCTCGGACAGCCCGATGTGGCGCACGTGGCCCTTGGCGGCCTCCTCGGCGATGGCCCCGATGGTCTCCTCGATGGGCACGGCCGGATCGACCCGGGCGATCCGGTAGACGTCCACGTGGTCGGTGCCGAGGCGGCGCAGGGTGTAGGCGAGGAAGTTCTTCACCGCGACCGGCCGGCCGTCGACGCCGTTCCAGCCGCCGTCGTGGTCGCGCAGCGCGCCGAACTTCACGCTGATCCGCACGGCGTCGCGCGGGCGGCCGCGCAGCGCCTCGGCGATGAGCAGCTCGTTGGCGCCCATGCCGTAGAAGTCGCCGGTGTCGAGCAGGGTGATGCCCGCGTCGAGCGCGGCGTGGATGGTCGCGATCGCCTCGGCCTTGTCGGCCGGCCCGTAGAGATCGGTCATGCCCATGCAGCCGAGCCCGAGGTCGGACACGGCGAGGCCGTCGGTTCCCAGAGTTCTCATACAAGCAGTATGCCTATTGGACTGACAGATTTCAAATTCTGTCAGTCCAATAGGCAAGCCGCCTCGGCCGCGGAGGCGATCCGGACGAACCTCAGGTGGGCGTAGGCCGGATCGGCGCTCGCCCGAGCGTAACGCTGCTGGTAGACGGCATGTTTGCGCCACGCCCACCACAGGATCGACTCGTCCTTGTCGAGCAGGAACCGGAAGGACTCCTTGTTGCCGTTCCACAGCTCGGCGCCGGTGGCCATCCTGCGCAGGGTCCTGACCAGCAGCCGGCGCATCACGGTGGGCCTCGGGAGGTCGATCCAGACCACGGTGTCGGCGCGCGACCACACCAGGTCCCGCACGGCGGAGTAGTTGCCGTCCACCACCCAGCCGTCGGCGGCGGTGAACCGCTCGACCTCGGCGCGGAACTCCTCCGGCGGCCGGGGCTCCCAGCCGGACATGTGGAAGATCGAGTCGAGTTCGAGCCAGGGCACGCCGAGCCGCCCGGCCAGCGCCGAGGACAACGTCGACTTGCCGGAACCGGAGTTGCCCACCACGGATACGCGTTTCACGGCGCAAATCTACTCAGCCGGCGGGCGTCGGCGCCGCCCGGTTTCCGCCGCCCGGTTTCGCCGCCGTCACCTCAGGTTCCGGAGCGGTTACGTCCGTTTTCTGTCGCACGCCAACTCTTGGCAACACACCTCCCCGACACCTAAGGTTCAGTGCAATGCCACACATTACTGGGAAGATTCATGACGTCTAAGCAGGTCAAGGCCCTAGCCGGAGCCGTACGCACGGCCTCCGGGGCCGTACGACCGGTGCCGGGAACGCGCATCACCGGTGGTCTGTTACACCACTGGCAGGCCCGCAACAGCGCGGCCACCGTCCCGCACACCATCGAGCAGCTCCGCGCGGCGGGCAACGTCGCCAACCTGAGCCGCCTCCTGGAGGAGCGCCCGGCCCCCTACCGGGGCCGCTACCCCTTCCTGGACACCGACCTGTACAAGACCCTGGAGGGCCTGGCCTACGAGCTCGGCGACGAGCGGGCGGGCGAGCCGGTACGGGAGTTCTACGACGAGGTCGTCGTCCTGCTGGAGCGGGTGCAGGCCGAGGACGGCTACCTCAACTCCTTCTTCCAGGACCCGGCGGCCGCCAAGAAGCCGTGGGAGGACCTGGCCTGGGGGCACGAGCTGTACAACCTGGGCCACCTCATCCAGGCCGCCGTCGCGGCGGCGCGCCGGATGGGCGACGAGCGGCTGCTGCGCGTGGCCCGCCGCTTCGCCGACCTGGTGGTGGAGCGTTTCGCCGAGCGGGGCCTGTGCGGGCATCCCGAGGTGGAGATGGCGCTGGTCGAGCTGTACCGGCAGACGGGCGTGCGCGCCTACCTCGACCTGGCCGCCGCGTTCGTCGACCGCCGCGGCACCGGCCAGATCGAGCACAGCATCTTCCCCGGCGACTACTTCCAGGACCACGTGCCCTTCCGCGAGCTGCCGTCGGTGACGGGGCACGCGGTGCGGATGGCCTACCTGGCGGCCGGGGCGGCCGACGTCTTCCTGGAGACGGGCGACCGGTCGCTGTTCACGGCGCTGGAGCGGCTCTGGGACGACATGGTCGCGAGCAAGCTCTACCTCACCGGCGGGCTGGGCAGCCGCCACTCCGACGAGGCCGTCGGCGACCGCTACGAGCTGCCGTCCGAGCGCTCCTACAGCGAGACCTGCGCGGCCATCGCGGTCATGCAGTGGGCCTGGCGGATGTTCCTGGCCACGGGCGGCGCCAAGTACCTCGACGTCTTCGAGCGCGTGCTCTACAACGCCTACGCCGTGGGCCTGTCGGCGGACGGCAGGGCGTTCTTCTACGACAACCCGCTGCAGCGCCGCCCCGACCACGCGCAGCGCAGCGGCGCGGAGTCCGGCGGGGAGCCGCTGCGGCGCGCCTGGTTCGGCTGCCCGTGCTGCCCGCCGAACATCGTGCGCTGGATGGCTCAGCTGGCCGACTATGTGGCGGCCGAGCGGGACGGCGCGCTGCTGGTCGCCTGCTACACCTCGGCCAGGATCGCCGGCGAGCGGCTGGATCTGGCGATGGAGACCTCCTACCCGTGGGACGGCGGCGTTCGCCTGACGGTCGGGCGGGCGCCGGACGAGCCGTACGGGCTCGTGCTGCGCGTGCCGGGCTGGGCCCGCGGCGCGACGATCACCGTCAACGGCGAACCGCACCCCACCCCCGTCGAGGGGGCGGCCGATGGCTGGCTCCCGATCGAGCGGCGCTGGGCGGCCGGCGACGAGGTGCGCCTCACGCTGCCGATGCCGGTCCGCGCCCACGGCTCGCACCCCCATCTCGACGCCACCAGGGGCGCGATCGGCCTCGCCCGCGGCCCGCTGGTCTACTGCGTCGAGCAGCACGACAGCCCGTCGGCGGCGGTGGACGACCTGGTGGTCGGCGTGGCCGACGTCGCCGGCGCGAAGGCCGGGCGGCGCGAGGAGGCCGTCGTGCTCGACGTGACGGCCGGCGCCGCGCCCCCGCCCTCGGCAGAGCTCTACCCCGAACTGCCCCTGGAGCGGGCGGCGGCCACGGAGACGGCGGTCACGGCGACCTTCGTCCCGTACTTCCTGTGGGGCAACCGCGGCCCCGAAGCCATGCGGGTCTGGGTCAGGACCCGAACCACCGACGGAAAGAAGGCGACATGAGGAGATCGGCGGCGCTTGCGAGCGTCACCATGACCGGCGTGCTGGCGCTCGCGGCGTGCGGCGGCGGCGCCGCTCCCGCCGGCGGGGGCCCGAGCGGGCCGGCGTCGGGCGCCGCGACGGGGGGCACCGTGCACGTCCTGGCCAACGCGGACTTCTCGCACCTGGACCCGGTCCGCGGCTGGGACGGCGGGGTGAACAACTTCTACCGGCTCATCTACCGGGGGCTGACCACGTTCGGCGCCGGTCCCGGCGAGGAGAGCACGAAGGTGGTCGCCGACCTGGCCACCGACACGGGCACGCCGTCCGACGACGCCAAGACGTGGACGTTCACGCTGAAGGACAACGTGTTCTTCGAGGACGGCACGCCGATCACGAGCGAGGCGGTCAAGTTCGGCGCCTCGCGGGCGTTCGACCCGGAGGCGGGGATCGGCTCGCCGTACGGGAAACTGCTGCTGGACGCGCCCAAGGGTTACAAGGGCCCGTACGAGGACGGCGACCTCGACACGATCGAGACCCCCGACGCCAAGACGGTCGTCTTCCACCTGAAGAAGTCCTTCCCCGACTTCCCGAGCGCGCTGACGCAGCCCAACTTCATCCCCTTCCCCAAGGGCACGGGGGCGGCGGCCGCGTTCGACACCAAGCCGATCGCGAGCGGGCCGTACAAGCTGGAGAGCTACCAGCGCAACGCCTCGCTCAAGCTGGTGCGCAACCCGTACTGGAAGGCCGAGACCGACCCTGTCCGCAAGGCCAGGCCGGACTCCTTCGAGTGGACGTTCGGGCTGGACGCGGCCACCATCGACGAGCGCATGCTGGCCGGTCAGGGCGCCGATGCCGACGCCATCATGGGCACCCCGGCCATCCAGGCCGCGACCGTGGCCAGGGTGCAGGCGCCGCAGATCAAGTCGCGCACGCTGAGCGGGCTGGGCGGCTGCACCACGTACATGTCGCTGAACATGACGAAGAAGAACCTGGACGACGTCAAGGTGCGCCAGGCGATCAACTACGCGGTCGACAAGGACACCGTGGTCGCCGCGCTGGGCGGCTCGCAGCTCGCGCTCAAGGGCACCTCGATCCAGCCGCCCACGATCGTCGGCCGCGCGGACTACGACCTGTACCCGCGCAACGTGGAGACCGCCAAGAAGCTGCTGGCCGAGGCGGGCCTGGCCGATGGTTTCGAGCTGACGCTGGACACCCGGCCGGTGCCGAAGATGCAGGCGGCCGCGGTGGCGATCCAGGAGGCGCTGAAGCAGGCGAACATCACCGTCAAGATCAACAACATTGACACCTCCACCTTCTACGAGGTGATCGGCACGCCCGCGCAGCAGCACGACGCGGCCATCACCGGCTGGTGCCCCGACTGGGCCTCCGGCGCCACGTTCCTGCCGCCGCTGTTCGACGGCCGCAACATCACCGCCAAGGGCAACCAGAACCTCGCGCAGATCAACGACAAGAAGATCAACGACAGGATCGACGAGATCGCGGTCATGCCCGACGTGCAGGCGGCCAACGCGGCCTACGGCGAGCTGGACAAGCAGATCATGGAGCAGGCGCCGATGGTGCCGCTGGCCTACGAGAAGGTGGTCACGGTCACGGGGTCGAACATCGCCGGCGCCTACCTGTCGAGCGCCTTCTCCGGCGGCATCGACCTCGTCTCCGTCGGACTGGCGAAGCCGACGAAGTAGATGACCGTCGCAGCTCATCCGCAGCAGGTGGCGGGCGCGCCCGCCACCTCCGGCCGGCGCGTCGCCGCCGCGCTGCTCCGCGACCGCGCGGCCGTCCTCAGCACCGCGTACCTCACGCTGATCGTGCTGATGGCGGTGTGCGCGCCGCTGATCAGCGCGGTCACCGGCCACGGACCCAACGACTTCGACACCGCCGCCGTCAACACCGACCTGGGCGGGATCCCGCGCGGGTCGCTGGGCGGGATCAGCGCCGAGCACCTGCTCGGGGTCGAACCGCAGAACGGCCGCGACATCCTGGCCCGCATCGCCCACGGGGCCCGCGTCTCGCTGCTCATCGCGGCCGCGGCCACCGCGCTGACCACGCTGCTCGGCGTGGTGCTGGGCATGCTGGCCGGCTTCTACCAGGGCTGGGCGGACCAGGTGATCTGCCGGGTCATGGACTTCCTGATGGCCTTCCCCGCGCTCATCTTCATGATCGCGATCCTGTCGTCGCTGCCGCAGGGCGACCGGTCGCTGCTGCTGGTCGTGGTGATCAGCGTGTTCGGCTGGCCGTACCTGGCGCGGGTCGTGCGCGGGCAGACGATGACGCTGGTCAACCGGGAGTTCGTGGAGGCCGCGCGGGCTTCGGGCGCCTCCACGGGGGCGCTGGTGTTCAAGGAGATCCTGCCGAACCTGCGCAGCTCCCTGATCGTGATGACCACCCTGGCCGTGCCCGGCTACGTGGGCACCGAGGCGGGCCTGTCGTTCCTCGGCGTCGGCGTGGCGCCGCCCACGCCGTCGTGGGGGCAGATGATCGCGAGCTCGGTCGGCTGGTACGCCGTCGATCCGATGTACTTCGCGGTCCCCGGCCTGTTCCTGTTCCTGACGGTGCTGTCGCTGACGGTGCTCGGGGACCGGCTGCGGGCCGCCTTCGACGCGGGGGAGGCGTCCTGATGGCACGTTACGTGGCCGGACGGCTCGCCGGGGTGGTGCTGATCCTCTTCCTGGTGTGCCTGTTCACGTTCCTCATCTTCTTCACGCTCTCCCCCGACCCGGCGCTGATGATCTGCGGCAAGACGTGCACGCCTGAGCGGATCGACCAGATCAGGGACGTGCTCGGCCTGAACCAGCCGCTCCTGACGCAGTTCACCGGCTTCCTCGGCGGCATCTTCGCCGGGCGCGACTACGGCCACGGCGCGAACCTGGTGCACTGCGCCGCGCCGTGCCTGGGCTACAGCTTCCAGACCAACCAGTCCGTGATGGACATGGTGGTGGAGCGGCTGCCGGTCAGCGCCACGGTCGCGATCGGCGCGGCGGTGCTGTGGCTGCTGTTCGGGATCCTCGCCGGGCTGCTCAGCGCGGTCAAGGAGGGCACCTGGTGGGACCGCACCGCCATGGGGCTGGCCCTGGGCGGCTCCAGCATCCCCAACTACGTGCTGGCGCTGGCGCTGCAGTACGTGCTCGTCGTGCAGCTCCAGGTGCTGCCGTTCCCGCAGGCCGTGGCGTTCGGCGACGATCCGGTGGTGTGGTTCCAGTCGTACCTGATGCCGTGGATCGTGCTGGCCACCGGCTACGCCTGCCTGTACGCCCGGCTCACCCGCGCCAACGTGATCGACACCCTGGCGGAGAACTTCATGCGCACGGCCAGGTCCAAGGGCCTCAGCCCGGCGCTGACCATGCGCAGGCACGCCCTGCGGCCGGCGCTGACGCCGATCGCGACGATCTTCGGCATGGACTTCGCCGCGCTGCTCGGCGGCGCGCTGATCACCGAGACGGTGTTCGGCCTCAACGGGGTCGGCAAGATGGCCGCCGACTCCATCGCCAAGAACGACCAGCCGGTCATCATGGCGGTGACGCTGCTGGCGGCGTTCTTCGTGGTGATCGGCAACGTGGTGGTGGACCTCGTCTACACGAGGCTGGACCCGAGAGTGAGGATCACGGCCCGATGAGCGACCTGCTTGTGGTGGAGGACCTCACGATCACCTTCCCGACCACGCGCGGCCCGGTGGACGTGGTCAAGGACGTGTCCTTCACGGTCGGCCGGGACGAGACCGTCGGCATCGTCGGCGAGTCCGGGTCCGGCAAGTCCATGACCAGCCTGGCGATCATGGGACTGCTGCCCAAGGGCGCAAGGACCCGCGGCAGCGTCCGGCTGGACGGCGCCGAGCTGCTCGGCCGCCCGGACCGGGAGCTGCGCCGGCTGCGCGGCGACCAGATGTCGATGATCTTCCAGGATCCGCTGTCGTCGCTGAACCCGTACTACACGGTGGGGCTGCAGATCGAGGAGATGTACCGGGCGCACCGCGACAAGTCGCGCAGGAACGCGCGCAGGGTCGCGATCGAGGCGCTCGCGCAGGTGGGCCTGCCCGAGCCGGAGCGGCGGGTCGACCACTACCCGCACCAGTTCTCCGGCGGCCAGCGCCAGCGCGTCATGATCGCCATGGCGCTGGTGTGCGGGCCGAAGCTGCTCATCGCCGACGAGCCGACCACGGCGCTGGACGTGACCGTGCAGGCGCAGATCCTGCGCCTGCTGGCCGACCTGCGCCGAAGCAGCGGCACCGGCATGGTGTTCATCACCCACGACCTGGCCGTGATCAGCTCGATCGCGACCCGCGTGCTGGTGCTGCGCCGGGGCGAGCAGGTCGAGTACGGCACCGCCGAGCAGGTCTTCGCCGAACCCCGCCACGACTACACCCGGATGTTGCTGGACAGCATCCCGCGCATCGACGATGAGGTGAGCGCATGACGCCGTTGCTGCGGGCCGAGAACCTGACCAAACGGTTCGTCGCGCGCGGTCCCCTGGGCGCCAGGGCCGAGTTCACGGCGGTGGACAAAGTGAGCTTCGAAGTACGGCTGGGCGAGACGCTGGCCGTGGTCGGCGAGTCCGGCAGCGGCAAGTCGACGACCGCCCGCATGATCGCCAAACTGCTGGACCCGACGGAGGGCTCCCTGCACTTCGACGGCGAGGACGTCACTCGCGCCAAGGGGCCCGCGCTGGCCCGCTTCCGCGGCAACGTCCAGGTCGTCTTCCAGGACCCGTTCTCCTCGCTCAACCCCCGCCACACGGTGGAGCGCATCCTCATGGCGCCGCTGGACTACCAGGGCATCGCCCCCAACGGAAGCCGCAGAGCGCACGCCAAGGAGCTGATGGAGCGGGTCGGGCTCGACCCCGACCACTCGCTGCGCTACCCCGCCCAGTTCTCCGGCGGGCAGGCCCAGCGCATCGGCATCGCCCGCGCGCTGGCCGTCAACCCCAAGCTGGTGATCTGCGACGAGGCCGTCTCGGCGCTGGACGTGTCGGTGCAGGCGCAGGTGATCGAGCTGCTGCGGCGGCTGCAGCGCGAGAGCGGGTTCAGCTACGTGTTCATCGCCCACGACCTGGCCGTGGTCCGGCAGATCGCCCAGCGGGTGGCGGTCATGAGCAAGGGGCGGATCGTCGAGCTGGGCGACAGCGCCCAGGTGTTCGGCGAGCCGCGGGACGAGTACACGCGCACGCTGCTGGCGGCCATCCCGCGCATCGACCCGGAGTGGGACCGCCGCAGGAAGGAGAGGTCTTGATCACCGCTACCTACACGATCCCCGGGATGCGGGTGCGCGACCACGTCGAGCGGGTGCCGCTGGACTGGACGGACCCCGGCGCGACCATCACGGTGTTCGCCCGCGAGCTCGTCGATCCCGCCAGGGACGGCGAGGACCTGCCGTGCCTGCTCTACCTCCAGGGCGGGCCCGGCGGCAAGGGCCCGCGGCCCGTCGGCACCGCGGGCTGGCTGGGGCAGGCGCTGGAGCGCTACCGGGTGATCCTGCTCGACCAGCGGGGCACCGGCCGCAGCTCCCGCCTCGACGGGCGGACGATGAGCGCGCTCGGCGCCAAGGAGGGCGCCGACCACCTGGCCCTCTTCCGGGCGGACTCGATCGTGGCCGACGCCGAGCACTTCCGTCAGCAGGTCTTCGGCGGGCGGCGCTGGTCCACGCTCGGGCAGAGCTACGGCGGGTTCCTGACGCTGACGTACCTGTCGTACGCGCCGGAGGGGCTCAGCGCCTGCTACGTGACCGGCGGCCTGCCGGCGCTCGACCCGGACGCCGAGGAGGTCTACCGGCGCACCTACCCGCGGGTGGCGGCCAAGAACGCCGCCTTCTACCGCCGCTACCCGCACCACGCGGACACGACGGCGAAGCTGGCCGACCTGCTGGCCGGCGGCGGCGTGCTGCTGCCCGACGGCGACCGGCTCACCGTGCGGCGGCTGCAGTCGCTCGGCATCGACTTCGGCATGAAGCCCGGCTACGAGCGCATGCACTGGCTGCTCGACGAGGCCACACCGGACGACGAGGGACGGCTGCCGGAGACGTTCCTGCACCAGGTGCTGACCCGTTCCTCCTACGCCGACAACCCGCTGTTCGCCGCTCTGCAGGAGAGCATCTACGGCTCGGGGCCCGGCGCGACCGCGTGGGCGGCGCAGCGCGAGCGCGCCCGCCACCCCGCCTTCGCCGAGGACGCCAGGCCGCTGCTGTTCACCGGCGAGATGATCTATCCCTGGATGTTCGAGGAGATCCGCGCGCTGCGCCCGTTCCGTCCCGCCGTGGAGCTGCTCGCCGAACGGGACGACTGGCCCGCGCTGTACGACCTCGACCGGCTGGCCGCCAACGAGGTGCCGCTGGCCGCCGCCGTCTACTACGACGACATGTACGTCGACTCGGGCCTGCAACTGGACACCGCCGCCAGGGTCGGCAACGCCCAGGCCTGGGTCACCAACGAGTACGAGCACGACGGCATCGGCGAGGAACGCGTCTTCGCCCGGCTGAGCGCGCTCGTACGCGACATCGGAGGAGGAATCACCAGTGAGTGACGGCAGGCTGCCCAGGCTGGCGGAGATCCCCGCGTTCGCCGCCTACATCGCGCAGGGCTGGGACACCCCCGCCCGCACCCCCGGCCTGGTGCCGGGCGCGGCGCGGGTGGCCGCCGCCCACCGCGCCCGCCTGGCCGAGGCGCTGGCCGGCAGGACCGTGGTCGTGTCCGCCGGCCGGGCCCCGGTGCGCAGCAACGACACCGCCTACGACTTCCGCGTGGACAGCGACTTCTACTGGCTGACCGGCTGCGTGGCCGAGAACGCGGTGGCCGTCGTCGGCGACGGCGCCGCCACCGTGTACCTGCCGCCGCCGGCCCGCCCCGGCGACACCGGCTTCTTCGCCGACGCCGCCCACGGCGAGCTGTGGGTGGGCCCGTCGCCGTCCCTGACGGAGTGGTCGGCCGCCTTAGGGGCCGAGGTGCTGCCGCTGCCGGACTTCGCCGGCCCGCCGGACGACGCCCTCGTGGCCGGCGGGGCGGAGCCGTCGCAGGAGGTGCGGCGCGTCCTGGCCGAGCTGCGCATGATCAAGGACGAGTGGGAGGTCGCCCAGCTGCGCGAGGCCGTGGACCGCACGGTCGAGGGCTTCGCCGCCGTGCTGGCCGAGGTGCCGGCCGCCGTCGCGGGCGGCGGCGAGCGCTGGCTGCAGGGCACCTTCGACCGCTACGCCAGGACGTACGGCAACGGCCCCGGCTACGCCTCCATCGTCGGCAGCGGCCCGCACGCCCCCACCCTGCACTGGGTCCGCTGCGACGGCCCCGTCCTCCCGGACGAGCTGCTGCTGCTCGACATGGGCGTGGAGACCCGCGCCCACTACACCGCCGACGTCACCCGCACCTTCCCCGTCTCGGGGGCCTTCTCCCCCGCCCAGAGGCAGGTGCACGACCTGGTGGAGCGGGCGCACCGGGCCGGGCTGGCGCAGGTCGCGCCGGGCCGCCCGTTCACCGCCTTCCACCACGCCGCCATGGAGGTCATCGCGCGCGGCCTGCACGACTGGGGCCTGCTGCCGGTGTCGGTCGACGAGGCGCTGTCGGAGCACGGCCAGCACCACCGCCGCTACCTGATCTGCGGTATCGGCCACCACCTGGGCCTGGACGTGCACGACTGCGCCTCGTCGCGATACGAGGCCTACCAGGGCGCGCGGATGGCGCCCGGCATGGTGCTGACCGTGGAGCCGGGACTGTACTTCCACGCCCACGACCTGACGGTCCCGCCTGAGCTGCGCGGGATCGGCGTGCGCATCGAGGACGACCTGCTCGTGACGGAGGACGGCGCGGAGAACCTGTCCGCCGCGCTGCCCATCGACGCGACCGGGCTGGAGAACTGGAACAAGGAGAACGTATGACCCGCCCCGTGTGGCACGGCGTGCACGTCGCGACCGCGCTGCCCTTCCACGACGACCTGTCCGTCGACTACGACGGCTACGCCGAGCACGTCCGCTTCCTGGCCGAGGGCGGCTGCGACGGCGTCTGCCCCAACGGCTCGCTCGGCGAGTACCAGACGCTGACGGACGAGGAGCGCGCCCGCGTGGTGCGCACCGCGGTCGAGGCCGCCCCCGAGGGCTTCCACGTCATGCCGGGCGTGGCCGCCTACGGCGCGGCCGAGTCGCGGCGGTGGGCCGAGCAGGCGGCCGAGGCGGGGCCCTCGTCGGTGCTGCTGCTGCCGCCGAACGCCTACCGCGCCGACCGCCGGGCCGTCGTCGGCCACTACCGGGAGGTGGCCAAGGCCGGGCTGCCGGTCGTCGCCTACAACAACCCGATCGACACGAAGGTGGACCTGACCCCGGAACTGCTCGCCGAGCTGCACCACGAAGGGCTGATCGTCGGGGTCAAGGAGTTCAGCGGGGACGTGCGCAGGGCGTACGAGATCGCCGAGCGCGCGCCCGGCCTCGACCTGCTGATCGGCTCCGACGACGTGCTGCTCGAACTCGGCGTCGCCGGCGCGGTCGGCTGGATCGCCGGATATCCGAACATGATCCCCCGCGCCACCGTCGAGCTCTACCGGCTGGCCGTGGCCGGCGAGGTGGCCAAGGCGCTGCCCCTCTACCGGGACCTGCACCCGCTGTTGCGCTGGGACTCCAAGACGGTGTTCGTGCAGTCCATCAAGCTGTCGATGGACCTGGCCGGGCGCAGGGGCGGCCCCTGCCGCCCGCCCCGCACCGCCCTCGCGCCCGAGCAGGCCGCCCAGATCACCCGCCAGACGCGGGAGGTGCTGGCCAAGGGCTACCGGTAGGGAGCGTTTCCGGGGCGGCGGGCGCCGCCGCCCCGGCCGGCTAGGAGACCTTCTGTGAGGGCGCCGTCCAGGTGTTGCACGCCGCCGGCGAGACCGCGCGGAAGCCCTTGTCCAGCCAGGCGGCGATGTTGCGGCCCTTGCCGTGGTCGCGCACCTTCGACTGCTCGTCGCCGCTGTGCCGGTTGATGTCGAGCAACTGCTTCCAGTCGTCGCCGTCGCGGTCGAGCGAGCCCCAGACGCTGCCGATGAACACGCCGCCCAGGCACTCGGCCTGCAGCTCGTTGCGGCGGAACTGCTCGTTCAGCTCCTTCTTCCCCTTGTACGGATACTGCTCGAACGCGTGGTTGATCCCGGTGACGTTCTGCAGGTGATGCGCGAACTCGTGCGCGGCCAGGCTGAACAGGAACAGGTCGGAGGTCACTTCGAGCAGGTCGTCGTCCAGCAGGATGAGAAAGCGCTTCTCCCGCGCGCAGTAGGCCCCCGACGCGCTGCCCCACGAGCTGCTGCAGAAGCGCCGCGGCTTGGTGATGAAGCCCATCTTCGCCTTGCTGAACGGCAGGCCGGCGCGGGCCAGGTGGGCGCCCCATGAGGCGTTGAGGCAGTCGAGCACGGCTTGCAGGTAGCGCTTGGCCTGGGGGACGTTGTCCGGTTCGATCTTCCGCTCGGGGCACTCGGTGGGTTCGAGCTTGCCGCTGCCGTACAGCTTGTTCGCGGTCAGGGCGCGGTCGCGGATGGGGTACGCGGACGCCTGCGCGGTGTGGGCCGGTAACAGCGTCGCGCAGAGGAGAACGGCGACGAGAGCGGAGAGACGCATGACCGGCATTTTAGGGGCAGACCATACGCGAACGCTGTGCCGGCCATGACAGCCCCGCCCCCGGTCAGGGGGCGGGGGCGCGCGTCAGACCCGTTCGAGCTCGACGATCAGCACCGACGCCGGGCGCAGCGCCGGGGCGGGCAGGCCCAGCTCGGCGAGCACCGCGCCGGGCACCCGCACCGGGGCGGCGGCCCACTCCGGCAGCACCGCGCGCTCCGGCGCCGGACCCGCCACGCGCACCTCGTAGGTGGCGGCGGGGTCGAGGCCGGGCAGCCGCAGCGGCGCGGGCGCCATGTCCAGGCGGGAGACCTGCTGCACGTACGCGTACACCGCCCGCTCGGGCAGCACCACCCCGTGCAGCAGCGCCGACGGGTCGGGATGGTCGGCGCGCACCACCCGGCCCGCGTGCAGCAGCGGACGCAGCCGCTTGTGCAGCGCGATCCAGGTCGCCAGCTCCTCCAGCTCGGCCTCGCTCGCCGAGGTCAGGTCCCACTCCACGCCCATGTGCCCGAACAACGCGGTCGCCGCGCGGAAGGCCAGCGGCAGCGACCGGCCGGTCACGTGGTCGCCCGGCGCGCCCACGTGGCAGCCCAGCCGCTCCGGCGGGACCAGCAGCCCGGTCCAGCGCTGGATGGCCTGCCGGTCGAGCGCGTCGTTGCTGTCGGAGGTCCACACCCGGTCGGTGCGGGCCAGGACGCCGAGGTCGATCCGGGCGCCGCCGGACGAGCAGGACTCGATCTCCAGCCCGGGGTGGCGGGCGCGCAGCTCGTCCAGCAGCCGGTAGGCGGCCAGGGTCTGCGCGTGCACGCCGGGCGCGCCGTCGTGCACGGGCTCGGCGATGTCGCGGTTGTGGTCCCACTTGATGTAGTCGAGCGCGTACTCGCCGACCAGGGCGTCCATGCGTTCCAGCAGGTACGCGTACGCCTCCGGGCGGGCCAGGTCGAGCACCTGCTGGTTGCGGTGCGGCGGCGGCGTGCGCCCGGGCCGGCCGAGGATCCAGTCGGGGTGCTCACGGGCCAGGTCGGAGTCGGGATTGACCATCTCCGGCTCGAACCACAGGCCGAACTGCATGCCCAGCTTGCGCACCCGGTCAGCCAGCGGGTGCAGGCCGTCCGGCCAGACGTCCTCGTCCACGTACCAGTCGCCGAGGCCCGCGCGGTCGTGGCGGCGGTGGCGGAACCAGCCGTCGTCCAGCACGAACCGCTCGACCCCGGCCGCCGCCGCCCGGTCGGCCAGCTCCAGCAGCCGGTCGAGACCGTGGTCGAAGTAGGTGGCCTCCCAGTTGTTCAGCGTCACCGGCCGCACCGGCAGCGGGCGCGAACGCAGATGATCGTGCACGCGCGCGCTCACGTCGTCGAGCCCCGTGCCCGACCAGCCGAAGTACACCCACGGCGTGCGGTAGGTCTCCCCCTCCGCCAGCACCACCTCGCCGGGTTCGAGCAGTTCACCCGCGGCCAGCAGCGCGACGCCCTCGGGCAGCCGCTCGGCGTAGTGCACGTGGCCGCCGCTCCACCCCGCGTGCACCGCCCACACCTCGCCGGAACGGAAACCGAACCCTCCGGTGCCCGCCACCAGCAGGCCGGTGCCGTCGTGCCCGGTGCGGCCACGCCGGTTCTCCCTGGACCACACCCCGTAGCCGAACTCGCGCCGCTGCGGCACCTTCTCCAGCCCCCACCGGCCGGTGAAGTCGAGCAGCTCACCCGCCCGCGCGGGCACCGGCAGCGCGCACACGAGCCCCTGCACCCGGTACGGCGACGGCGCGGTGTTCGTCACCGCGTGCCGCATCCGCACCAGGCCGCCCTCGTCCATGATCAGCTCGCTCATCAGGCTCAGCCCGGCCCTGGCGTCGGCGGCCGTGACGGTCACCGTGCCGCCCGAGCCCGGCTCGGCCGACGCCTCCAGCCGTTCCACGCTCCACCGCACCGGCCAGTGGTCACCGTCTCTGACGCCGGACAGGCCCGGCCGGCCGTACCAGCCGTCCCCCTGCGCGGGCAGCAACGGCGGCGCGGGCGCGGCGAACGCGGGCGCCATCACCGCGACGGGCACGGGAGCGTCGAACGGCCCGAGGGCGGCGCCGAAATGCCGCACCCGCGGCAGGCCGGAGCCGGAGTCGTCGAGCACCAGCGCGGCGCCCGCCGCGGAGAGGATCACGGGGGACAAGAGGGCTCCAATCTGGGGCGGGCCGGCTCGCCGGCCTGCGCCTGTCACGTCTTCAGCGCTCCGACGCTATCGCCCTCGATCTCGCCCGCGCCATGGTGGAGCCCCTCCGAAACGGGCTCGGAGGGTCGGAACGGCCTTTGCAGGCCGTAACGCCTGGCAAGCGGCTGCAACTGGCCTGAATCGCCCCGATCCTTTAGGTTAGCCTCACCTAATCTAGATGGGAGACCCCGGGGATGACCCAGCCTTTTCGCATGTTCGACGTACGAGTGGAGCGCCTCGAAAGGCTGAGCCCGTCGTTCCTGCGGGTGACCTTCACCGGCGACGACCTGCACCGGTTCGCCGACAACGGCTTCGACCAGCGGCTCAAGCTCATCCTCCCCCTCCCCGAGCACGGCCTGGCCCACCTGCCGACCGGCCCCGACTGGTACCCCCGCTGGCGGCAGCTCGACGACGACCGGCGCAACCCGATGCGCACCTATACCGCCAGGCTCGTCCGCCCCGAGGCGGCCGAGGTGGACGTGGACGTGGTCATGCACCCCGATGGCGGCCCCGTCGCCCGCTGGGCCGAGAAGGTGCGGCATGGCGACGTCGCCGCCCTGTACGGCCCCGACGCCCGCTACGAGGAGCGCCACGGCGGCCTGGAGTTCCACCCGCCCGCCGGCACGGGCTGCGTCCTCATCGCCGGCGACGAGACCGCCGTGCCCGCCATCTGCGCCGTCCTGGAGCGGCTGCCCGCGCACCTGTCGGGCGAGGTGTTCATGGAGGTGCCTTGCTCCGACGACGTCCTGCCGGTGGAGACGGCCGCCTCCGTCAAGATCACCTGGCTGCCCCGGAACGGCGGCTCACGCGGCGCCGACCTCATCCCCGCCGTCAAGACCGCCGCCGGACGCCTCCTGCCGCCGCTGCCCGTCCCCGACACCTTCGACGACGTGGACGTCGACGCCGACGAGCTGTGGGAGGTGCCGCAGGAGGCCACCGACCACGGCCCCCTGTACGCCTGGCTGGCCGGCGAGGCCGCCGTCATCAAGGCACTCCGCCGGCACCTGGTCGCCGAACGGGGGCTGGACCGGCGGGCGGTGGCGTTCATGGGCTACTGGCGCAACGGCCGCTCGGAGAACGAGTCGTAACCATGCGCAAGTGAACGGGGCCCGGCACGTGAACGTCCGCCCGGACAGGGCCCTGACATTCGGGCGCCGGCCCGTGGCCGCGGGGCCGGCGCCGGTCAGGTCGGCGTCACTCCCGGGAGTCGCCCAGCACGGTCCGCAGTTCGGCGGCGCTCGGCGGTCTCGTCCAGGTCAGGCCGGGGCCGCCGTCGGCGATCAGACGGGGCACCACCTCTCGCAATAGCGCTTCCGCCGCCGTGTCCGGCCGCTTCTCGCGCGCCTCCTGGTAACGGTCGAGCACCCTGGCCAGGTCCACCATCATCGTGTTGGGCTCCCGAGCACCGGTCCCAGCACCGGCACTCAGCCCTGGTTCGGCCCGCACTCCCGGCTGAGCCCGCACTCCCGGCTCGGCTCCCGCCCCCGGGACGGCTTCGGCCCCCGGCTGGGCTTCCGCCCCGCCATCGGCACTCGTCCCGGCCTCGGCAAGCGTCCCCACCTCGGCAGCCGTCTCCGCCTCGGTCCCGGCTTCGGGCGTCTTCGCCGCGACGGCTTGCGGCCCCTGCGGAACCCTGCCGCCCACCCCCGCGCCGGCGCCGGTCTCCGTCCCGGCCCGAGTGCCGGTCTCCGCGTTCGCCTCGGCCCGTGGCGCGCCACCCGCCACGCCGTCCGCCTCCGCACCGCTTCCGTTGGCCGTGCCTGGGCCGAGCGTGGCCTCCGTGCCGACGCTGGACGTCTCCAGCAGGGCCGCACCGTCCATCTCCAGGAGGGCCGCACCCTCCGCGCTCGCCGTCTCCGTTGCCGGTTCTTGAGCCCGGTCGGCGGCGGTGGTCACGGTTTTGAGCGGGGTGCCGTTGACGTGGGACAGTCCCGGCTCCCCCTTCCCCGCCGCGGCGGGGACGATCACCTGCAACGCTCCAATGCCGGCCTCGCCCGACCAGGCTCCCGGCCGGACCGCCTCGCCCGTAGCGGCCAGGAAACCGGCGGCGTCAAGGCCGTCCAGCTCACCTTCCAGCCATCCGGGCCGCAGGTGCAGCACCCCGGGCCGTTCGGAGCCGGCGAGCTGCTCCATCAGCTCGGCGACCGTGCCCTGCGGGTCGTGCATCGCGGCGTCCCCCCGGGCCGCGAAAGCGTCCGCGAACAGGTGCAGGGAGATCAGCCGCGGCGGTTCGTAGGTCGTCAGCACCCCCCGCTCCCCGTCCACCCGCACGGCGCCGCCGCTCTCGTGGTAGGCCCGCAGGCCCTCCGTGAACGCGGCCCGCGCGTCCTGCGCGAGCGGGAGCTCCCAGCCCCATCTAGGCTCGGCCTCCAGCCCGGCGAAGCCCTCGCCGCCGTCCGGATCGCGGCGGAGCCACCAGGCCACCGCGCCCACCACGGCGGCGGCCAGCACTGCGACTGCGACTAACACGATGTTTTCCGTTTTCCCCTCGTCATGACCGCACGTGATGACAGGGCTAGTAGCGTAGTGTGATCGCCGCTCTTAAACCGGGAAATTTCCCCAAATATCACCAGCCGTACCACCAGTGACATCGCACACCGTCACGGCTGACAGAATTGGCGATATGACAGATGGCATCCTGACCTGCGAGCAGATCATCACGGCGGCTCAGGATGTCCTGCGCCGCTACGGCCCGGCCAAGGCCACGGTCGTGGACGTGGCGCGGGCGCTGGGCGTCAGCCATGGCAGCGTCTACCGCCATTTCCCCAGCAAGACGGCCCTGCGGGAGGCCGTGACGCACCGCTGGCTGGAGGAGGCCCACGCCGGGCTGGCCGCCGTCATGGCCTCGTCCGCCCCTGCCGACGTCCGGCTGCGCGAGTGGCTGACGACGCTGTCCGCCTCCAAGCGGGCCAAGGCGCTCGACGACCCCGAGTTGTTCGCCACGTACATGGTGCTGGTGAACGAGGCGAGCGAGGTCATCCAGGGGCACATCACCGGCCTCGTCGATCAGCTGGAGGAGATCATCGCCACGGGCGCGGCACGGGGCGAGCTGGCCACCGCCGACCCCGCCGCCTCGGCCCGCACCGTCTTCCTGGCCACGAACGCCTTCCACGACCCGGCGCACGCCGCCTCCTGGAGCCGTCCCGAGGTCGAGGAGGAGTTGAACGCCCTGTGCGATCTCCTTCTCCTCGGCCTGAAACCGCGCTGAAGGTGTGATTTTTTCAACTGGTAAGCGGAATTGTTCACCTGGGGAGCTTTTCTCTCCTCCGGGACGCGGCTCGGCCCTCTGGCATGCGCGGACAGAGAGGTACACTCCATTCCGGAACCGTGTAGTCGCTCTATGTGATACGTCCACGACCTCTGGTGCCGAAAGGCAAGGGCGGGTCCGCGCCACCGACAGATGATCCCGGCCCTGAGACAGCACGGAGCCGGAATGGATCCACTGCACCTGACCACCAGCCGCCGCGACGGAATCCTGCTGGTGAGCGTGTCCGGAGAGCTCGACATCGCCACGACGGAACAGTTCCGCCGCCACCTGCTCCAGTTGCTCCAGGAGGCCGGCCGCTGCTCCTGCCGCGAGGTGCGGCTGGTGATCGAGCTGAGCCGCCTGTCCTTCATCGACGCGGCCGGCCTCGGCATCCTGGTCTCCGTCCAGAACCAGGCGCTGAGCCAGCACACCCCGATGCGCATCGCGAGCGCGCCGCCCGCCATGCGCCGCCTCCTCCGGATCACCGGCCTCGACCAGCTCCTGACCTGACCGGACCGATCCAGGTCCGCCCCGCCGGTTTCCACCCGTCTCGTCGTACTTTCCGTGAGATCTGGCGCTCCCGATCATGCGCGCCGGTAAGTTGTCCCGTGTGCCGATGATTCAGGTTCCCGATGAGATACCCCTCAAGCTGGAGGACGGTTTCGAGCGGATCGGGCGGGAGCTGAAGCTGCCCGGCGGCTTCCCCCGCGCCGTGCGCGACGAGGCCGCCTGGGTGGCCAAGGTGCCGAAGCTGGACGCGAAGGACATGTCCGACGTCCCGTTCGTCACCATCGACCCGCCCGGCTCGATGGACCTCGACCAGGCCGTCCACCTGGAACGGCTCCGCGCCGGATACCGCGTCTGGTACGCCATCGCCGACGTCGGCGCGTTCGTGCGCCCCGGCGGCGTGATCGACGCCGAAGCCCGCGTGCGGGGCGAGACCGTCTACCTGCCGGCGGGCAAGGTGCCGCTGCACCCGCCGGTGCTGTCGGAGGACGCGGCCAGCCTGCTTCCTGGGGCGCTGCGCCCGGCCGTGGTGTGGCGGATCGACCTCGACGCCGACGGCGAGACGGTCGGGGCCGACGTGCAGCGCGCCCTCGTCCGCAGCCGCGAGCGCTACGACTACGCCTACGTGCAGGCGGTGCACGACACCGGCACCGCGGACGGCGTCCTGGAGCTGCTGGCCGAGATCGGCCGGCTCAGGCTGGCGCTCGAACGCGACCGCGGCGGCGTCACGCTGCCCACCCCCGACCAGGAGGTGGTGCGCGACGACGGCGGCTACCGGCTGGAGTTCCGGCTGCCGCTGCCCGCCGAGGCGTGGAACGCCCAGATCTCGCTGCTGACCGGCATGGCCGCGGCCGCCATGATGCTCGACGCCGAGATCGGCATCCTGCGCGTGCTGCCCCGCCCCCAGCCCGGCGACCTGGCCAAGGTGCGCAGGGTGGCCCAAGCGCTGGACGTGCCGTGGCCCGAGGGGGCCGGATACGGGGCCGTGGTGCACGACCTGGATCCGAAGAACGGCAGGCAGGCGGCGTTCCTGCACGAGTCGAAGGTGCTGCTGCGCGGAGCCGGCTACGTGGCCTTCGACGGCGCGCCGCCCCGGCTGGCCGAGCACTCCGCGGTCGCGGCCCCGTACGCGCACGTCACGGCCCCGCTGCGGCGCCTGGTCGATCGTTATGCGACGGAGGTGTGCCTGGCCATCGCGGCGGGCGAGCCGGTCCCGTCCGACGTGCGGGCGGGGCTGGTGCTCCTGCCCGGCCTCATGTCCGCCTCGGGGCGGCGCTCGGGGTCGGTGGAGCGGGCGTGCCTGGACCTGGTGGAGGCGTTCCTGCTGCGGGACCGGGTCGGGCAGGCGTTCGAGGCGGTGGTGATCGACGTGGACGAACGCCGCGGCGGCGGGCAGGTGCAGCTCGTGGACCCCGCCGTGATCGCCCGCTGCGACGGCACGCTCCCCTTGGGCGAGCACGTCACGGTACGGCTGACCCGCGCCGACCCGGCCACCCGCGAGGTCCGCTTCACCCTCGCCGGTTGAGGAGGGGTCAGCTCGTTCTGGCGCGCATCCCGTCGCAGATCACGTCCGCCATCCGGGTCCTGCCGTCTCTGGTCCGGGCCCGGCGCTCGGCGGTCAGGCAGCCGCGCAGCAGGTCGCGTACGTCGTGGGCGGTCAGATCGGCCCGCACCGCCCCGACCCGCTGCGCCCGCGTCAGCAGGCGGCCCAGCGCGGCGGTGAAGTCGTCCTCCAGCGTGGAGCCCGGCCGCAGGACCGAGCCGCTCTCCAGCATGTCGCACAACGCCTGGTTGGCCACGGCCTGCTCGGTCACCCGCGCGAACCAGCCGAAGAACGCCTTGCCCGCGTCCTCGGCGGTGGCCAGCGCGCGGGCGTCGGCCACGAACCGCTCGATCCGCCCCAGCAGCACCGCCTCGAACAGCGCCTCCTTGGTCGGGAAGTGCCGGTAGACGGTCCCGACGCCGAACCCGGCCCGCCGGGCGATCTCGTCGAAGGAGATGGTCAGGCCGTCGCTGGCCAGCGCCTCCTGCGCGATCTGCAGCACCCGCTCGCGGTTGCGCCGGGCGTCGGCCCGCAGCGGCCTGGCGGAGCTGTGATCGTCGCCCAATGACCTCGACCTCCATCGGCAAACGGAGAGAGCTCTCCGATTCTATCGACGAGATATCCGGATATATGACCTTTTATGCGAGGGTTGAGCCGGTCGCGGGCGAGCGCGTGGACGGTCCGCTCGCGGCGGCGCGGCTCCTCGCCCCGCCGGATGCCGGCATGACGAGGGCCTCCGCGATCGGCACAACCCGATCGCGAAGGCCCCCGCTTCCCGTCATTCCGGTGACCGAACTCCCCCGTCACGCTGATGACCGATGCTACGTGTCACGCCGGTGACAGGGGTTCCGCGGCCTCGTACCGCCGGTGAAGACGTCCGAGCCCGCGCGTGCCGGCGCGCCGGAACCGGAGGCGCTGTTCGCGCGCCACCGGCTCCACCTCCACCACGCGCGCCCCCTCCGGCACGTGCCGGGGGTCGTGCGTGACCATCAGCGTGGTCCGCCCGGCCATGAGCCGCCGCAGCGGCCCCATCACCTGGGCGGCCGTGGCGTCGTCCAGGCCGGTCATGGGCTCGTCCAGCACCAGCACCGGCGTGTCGCGCAGGATGGCCCTGGCGATCGCGATGCGCTGCCGCTGGCCGCCGGACAGCAGCCTGCCCCGCTGCCCCACCGGCGTGTCATAGCCCTGGGGCAGCAGCTTGACGAAGTCGTGCACGCCGGCCGCCTCCGCCGCCCTGATCACCTCGTCGAGCGAGGCGTCGGGGCGGCCGTAGGCGATGTTCTCGCGTACGGAGCCGGAGAACAGCATCGTCTCCTGGTACAGGATCGTGACGTTCTCGCGCAGCGACTCCCGCGTCAGGCGCCGGATGTCGACGCCGTCCAGCAGGATGCGGCCCTCGTCCGGGTCGTAGAAGCGCAGCAACAGCTTGGCCACCGTGGACTTGCCGGCGCCGCTGGGCCCGGCCAGGACCACGACCTCGCCGGGCTCGGCGGTGAACGACATGTCCCGTAGCACCGGCCGTCCCCGCCCCGGATAGGCGAAGCCCACCCCTTCGAAGGCGACCTGGCCCCGCGCGCGCCGTACCGGCTCGGCGTCGGCGGCGTCGGTGACGCCGGGACGCGAGCGCAGGATCTCGATGACCCGGTCCGAGCCCGCCGCCGCCTCCGACACCGTCAGCGCCAGCTCCCCCAGCCCCTGTACGGCCGGGTAGAGCAGGGCCAGGTAGGCCGCGAAGGCCAGCAGCCCGCCGAGCGTCAGCCGGCCCGCCGCGATCTCCCACGCGCCGAACCCGAGGATGACGATCAGGCAGACGGTCTCGATGAGCTGGACCGCGGGGCCGTAGAGGCCGGCCAGCCAGGCCTGCGCCATGTTCGCGCGCAGCCAGCCGCGACCCTCCCTGTGCAGCCGCCGCGACTCGGCGCCCTGCCGGTTGTAGGCCTGCACGAGCGGCTGGTTGGCCAGCCCCTCCTCCAGGACGCTGTTCATCGCCCCGTTGCTGGCCCGCTCGCGTGCCGCCGCCGTCCTGAACCTGGACGCGAACACCTTCGAGACCACCAGGAACAGCGGGATCAGCGCCATGGTGAGCAGCGCGAGGTCCCATCGGATGAAGAACGCCGCCCCCGCGAAGAAGACGACGCTGGCGGCCGTGGTGATCGCGCGGACCAGCCCGGACCCGACGAGCTCCTCGATGGCCTCGACGTCGTCGGTCATGCGTGCCATCAGGTCACCCAGGCGCCGGTTCTCGGAGAAGTCTGGCGCGAGCGTCTGCAGGTGGGCGTAGACCCGGTCGCGCAGAGCCAGCAGGAATCGTTCCGCGCCCAGGGCGGTGAGGTAGGCCCCCGCGAAGGAGGCCGCCCCGGCGACGGCGGCGAGCCCGAGCCAGGTGAACGCGGGCGCCCAGAAGGCGCTCAGGTCCCGGGTCGTGAGCACGGTGTCGGTGATGTGGCCGAACAGGCGGATCGCGGCGACCTCACAGAGCGCGGCCAGGATGGCGAACACCACCCCCGCCGCGAAGAGCCGGCGCAATCCGCGGGTGTCCGGCCAGAACTCGCGGAATGTGCGGCGAAGGGAAATCGCCGGCGCGAGTTCACGGCCGGAGGCGTTCAAAGAGAGCCGGCGGCTCAGCCGCCGGCCCTCTCCGCTGGGGTTACTTAGCACCCCCACCACCTGCGGTGGCCGCAGCAGCTCCACCGGCGATAACAGCGGCGACGCCGACGGCAGCCCCATCCTTGCTGGAAGCCGGCCTGTGAGAGTTTCGTGCTCGCCATGTTTCCTCCCCCGTTGGCGGAACACTGACAAATCGGACGCTAGCACTCGAATTGCGATAAATCATCAGATAATCGACGATTTCAAAGAGACTTGACTGGTAAAACCCGAGAGGAAAGGCGTTGAAGACGCCCGCGTAAAGCCGGCGACCGGCAGGTAAAAGAACCAACCGAACACCACGGAAAAGCAAAAGACGCCCCTGGGGAACGATTCCCAGGAGCGTCCATCGCCGACGCCAGGTCAGCTCAAGCCCGGATCAGCTCAGGCCCGAATCAGGTCAGGTCAGCGACGAGTACGCCACCACGCCACGCCGCATCGCGTCCACCGCCTTGATCGCCGTCTGCTTGATCTTGCTCCCGGGCGGCGCCGCGTTGCCGAGCTGCCCGAGCAGGTCCATCAGCTGCTTCACCCAGCGCACGAAGTCGCCGGCCGCCAGCTCGTTGCCGTTGATCCCGTCCATCAGCACCGCGTCCAGCGTGTGACCCTTCGTCCAGCGGAACGCCGCCCACGCGAACCCCAGATCCGGCTCCCTGATCGTGGACAGCCCGTGATCGGACTCGATGCCCTCCAGCTCCCCCCACAGCCGGATCATCGCCGACAGCGCGTCCTGCGCCCGCCCCGCCGGGATCTTCGGCCGGCGGGTGTCGTCGGACGCCCGCGACTCGAACACCAGCGCCGACACGCACGCCGCCAGCTCCGCCGGGTCGAGCTCCTCCCACAGGCCGTTGCGCAGGCTCTCGGCGGTCAGCAGGTCCAGCTCGGTGTAGAGACGCCCCAGCCGGCGGCCCTCGTCGGTGACCGCCTCCTCCTCCAGGTAACCGAGCTGCTCCAGCACCGAGCAGATGCGGTCGAACGTACGGGAGATGACGTGCGAACGGCCCTCCACCCGGCGGCGCAGCCCCTCGGTCTCACGCAGCAGCTTGTAGTAGCGCTCGGCCCAGCGCGCGTGGTCCTCCCGCTCGTCGCACCCGTGGCACGGATGCTGCCTGATGCGCCGGCGCAGCTCGTTGACCTCGTCGTCCTCGACCGTGTGGTCACGCGCCCTGACCGGCTTCCCCAGGTCGCGGTCACCGAGCTTGGCCAGCAGCGTCGAGACCAGGTTGGCGCGTTCCTTCGGCGAGCGGCCGTTGAAGTTCTTCGGGATGCGCAGCTTCTCCAGCGGCTCCACCGGCACCGGGAAGTCCGCCGGATCGAGCTTCTTGATCTGCTTGCCGATCGTCAGCACCAGCGGGCTCGGCCCGGTCCCCCGCGGATTGCGGCCGGGATCGAGCACGATCGCCAGCCCCGCCCTGCGCCCGCCCGGCACCCGGATCACGTCACCGGGCTGCAACGCCTCCAGCGACTTCACGGCCGCGGCCCGCCGGGCGGCCCCGCGCTGACGCGACAGCTCCGCCTCCCGGTCCGACAGCCGGCGGCGCAGCGCCGCGTATTCCGGGAAGTCGCCCAGATGGCACGTCATGGCCTCCTGGTAGCCCTCCAGGGCCTCCTCGTGCTTGCGCAGCTGCTTGGCCAGCCCCACGACCGCCCGATCGGCCTGGAACTGCGCGAACGACTCCTCCAGCAGCGTCCTGGCCCGCTCCCGCCCGAACTGCCCGACCAGGTTGACCGCCATGTTGTACGACGGCTGGAAACTCGACCGCAACGGATACGTACGCGTGCCCGCCAGCCCCGCCACCGACAGCGGATCCATCCCCGGCTGCCACAGCACCACCGCGTGACCCTCGACGTCGATGCCGCGCCGCCCGGCCCGCCCGGTCAGCTGGGTGTACTCGCCCGGCGTCAGGTCGGCGTGCGTCTCGCCGTTCCACTTGTCCAGCTTCTCGATCACCACGCTGCGCGCCGGCATGTTGATGCCCAGCGCCAGCGTCTCCGTCGCGAACACGGCCTTGACCAGCCCGCGCGTGAACAGCTCCTCCACGACCTCCTTGAAGGCCGGCAGCATGCCCGCGTGATGCGCCGCCAGCCCCCGCTCCAGGCAGTCGCGCCACTCCAGGTAACCCAGCACCGCCAGGTCCTCGTCGGGCAGGTGAGCCGTGCGCTCGTCGACGAGCTGCCTGATCTCGTGCCGCTCCCGGTCGGTGGTGAGCCGGATGCCGGCGTGAAGGCACTGCTGCACCGCCGCCTGACAACCGGCCCGCGAGAAGATGAACGTGATCGCCGGCAGCAGCCCCTCGGAGTCCAGCTTCTCGATCACCTGCACCCGGTCCGGCGGGCGCGAGCGCTGCGGCCTGCCGTAGCCGCGCCGGCCCCGCCCCGACGTCAGCCGCTCGGCGTCACGCGTCACCCGCATCAGCGTGGGATTGATCCGCGGCGTCAGGTCGTCGCTGACGAACAGGTCGTAGATACGGTTGCCGACCATCATGTGCTGCCACAGCGGCACCGGCCGGTGCTCGTCCACGATCACCGTCGTGTCGCCGCGCACCTCGCCCATCCACTCGCCGAACTCCTCGGCGTTGCTCACCGTCGCCGACAGCGCCACCAGCCGGACCGACTCGGGCAGGTGGATGATGACCTCTTCCCACACCGCGCCGCGGAAGCGGTCGGCCAGGTAGTGGACCTCGTCCATCACGGCGAACCCCAGCCCGGCCAGCGTCGCCGAGCCGGCGTAGAGCATGTTGCGCAGCACCTCCGTGGTCATGACCACGATGGGCGCCTCGCCGTTGACGCTGTTGTCGCCGGTCAGCAGGCCGACCTTGCCGGTGCCGTAGCGTTTGACCAGGTCGTTGTACTTCTGGTTGGACAACGCCTTGATGGGGGTGGTGTAGAAGCACTTGCGGCCCTGCTCCAGGGCGAGGTGGACGGCGAACTCGCCGACGACCGTCTTGCCCGACCCCGTCGGCGCGGCCACCAGCACCCCGTCGCCCGCCTCAAGGGCTCGGCAGGCGTCCAGCTGGAAGTCGTCCAGAGCGAAGTCGTAGAGACCTCGGAACGATCTGAGAGCGGCCCCATCGTCCCCGAGTTTCTGACGGAAGGCCGCGTAGCGTTCCGCTGGCGTTGTCATACCCGTCAGCCTACCGAAATCGCCTTTCCGGTCCGTCCCGCCCTGTTCCCGCACCGGGCCCGAACGCGGCCCGGCCGACGCCTTTACATTGTAGATTTCACACGATGACGCGCAACGCCCCAGGTCGCACCGCACACTCCAGCGGCACCGCGCCCACCCGTTCGCCATCGGCGTAGGCGACCACGTCCTCGCCGGGTGAGCCGGCCTCCACCCGCACGCCGCGCACCCGCCGGATCGACACGGCCGGATGGGTCACGTGCGTCCCCCGGTAGACGCCGGGGAACACGCGCAGGAACTCCCGCTTGGACATCGCCCCGATCATCGCCACGTCCAGCAGCCCGTCATGGGGGTTCGCGTCGGGGCAGACGCGCATCCCGGCCCCGTACGAGTGCGTGTTGGCCACCGCGACCAGCATGGCCTCCCGCTCGACCACCTCGTCGCCGTCGAACGTGACCCGGAACGGGATCGGCCGGAACGAGCGCAGCTCGCCCGCCATCGCCACCAGGTAGCGTGCCATCCCCGGCGGCCAGGTCAGCCGGTTGGCCCGCTCGTTGACGCGCGAGTCGAACCCGCAGCACACCACCCCGGCGAACAGTTCCTCGGCCGTTCCCGCGCGGATGTGCGCGGCGTCCACCTGCCGGGTCCGCATCCGCAGCACGGTCCTGGCGGCGGCGATCGGGTCGGCGCGGTGCAGGCCGAGCGCGGAGGCGATGTCGTTGCCCGTGCCGGCGGGGATGATGCCGAGCGGCACGTCGGTGCCGGCCACGGCCTGGACGGCCAGGTGCACCAGGCCGCCGCCGCCGAAGGCGACGAGCGCGTCGGGGCGTTCGGACACGGCGGTGCAGGCGCGCTCCAGGGCGTCGGCGGCGTCGTCGCCGACGATCACCGACAGCTCGGCCCCTCCGGCGCGCAGCCGGCGCGCCACGGGTTCGAGCAGGCGCAGCGTACGCCCGCCGCGGGCGGCGGGGTTGACCAGCAGGGCCATTTGAGGGGACACGTCCGGAACCTATCGCCTGCGGCACGAATCGGGAATGCCCTGTCGCCCAGGGATGCCCGAGCACGTACGGGGACGCCCCGGAATGACCGATCGTGCGGCGGCGCGGGCCGGTATGCCCCTGCCGCTCCCTATCGCCTGTCGGTGCCGGGCGGCTCCTCGTCGAGCGGCGTGGGATCGTCCGCGGGCTCCGGCTCGTCCTGGGCCAGCGGGGACGCCTCGTCGTCTGACAGGTGGGAGAAGTTCTCGGTCGCGGGGGCGCGGCGCTCGCGTACGTACATGACCAGCTCGGCCACGAAGTAGAGGACGATCATCGGCGCGGCCAGCGCCATCATCGTCAGCGGATCGCCACCGGGGGTGATCACGGCGCCGAAGACGAACATCACGAAGATGACCGTGCGGCGGTGCTTCTTCACCGTGCCGTGTGACAGCACGCCGATGAAGTTGAGGAAGACCAGCAGCAACGGCAGCTCGAAGGAGACGCCGAAGATCATCAACATGATCAGGACGTAGTCGAGGTAGTCGTCGATGCCGATGGTGGCGACGGTGCCGTCGAGCGAGAACCCCAGCAGGATGCCGAGGCTGGTGTCCATGATGATGTAGGCGAGCGCGGCCCCGAGCACGAACAGCGGGACGGCCAGCCCCAGGAACGCGATCGAGTAACGCTTCTCGCTGCGATAGAGCGCGGGGGTCACGAACGCCCAGATCTGGTAGAGCCAGACCGGGGATGCCACCACGAGCCCGATCATCAACGAGACCTTCAGCGTGATGAAGAAGGACTGGAAGATGCCGCTGTAGGTGAGGCTGCACTGCCCGTTGAGCTGACGCGACTGGGCGGTCTCGCAGTAAGGCGCCTTGAGCGCCTCCCACACCGGATCGAAGAAGATCCATCCGATGATGATGCCGACGATGATGGCGGCGATCGCGATGAGCAGCCGGTTGCGCAGCTCACGCAGATGGTCCATGAGGGGCATGCGGCCCTCGGGATCAGGTGCGGGCCGGCTTGACCGTTTGAGCAACGCCATCTCAGCAGTCCAGGTGACGAGGAGGGGTGGGGTCAGGCGCGCTTGTCGGCCTGCGCGGCGGCGGAGGCGCGCAGCTTGGCGGCCTGCTCCTCCAGCTGGCGGGCCTGCTCCTCGGCCGACGGCGCGGGAGCCGGCGCGGCCTGGATCTGCTGCGGCTGCACGGGCTGCGGCTGGGGCGGCTGCGGCTGGGCCGGAGCCTGCGCCTGAGCCTCGACCGTGTGGGTCTCTTCGTCGTCGTCGCGCAGCTTGGCGGTCTCAGCCTTGAAGATCCGCAACGAGCGGCCGACGCCCCGCGCCATGTCGGGCAGCTTCTTGGCGCCGAACAGCAGGACGAGGACCAGCAGGATGATGAGAAGTTCAGGAACCCCGAGGTTCGGCATGAAAGTCCCTTTTCTAGCGAGTGCCGGTTTCAGCCACGATCGTACGCTGCCTGGGGCGTGGTCTCATCCCCCCGGCCCGTCAATCTGGCCCGCCCAGGCTCCAGCTGCGCCTTCGCCCCGGCGATTTCCCTTCTCAGAGTACGTGCCGCCACGACGACGCGAGCACCGGCGAGCCCGACCACGGCCAGCCCGGCCACCCCCAGTGCCGGCCCCAGACAGATCCACGTCATGGGCGGTGAGCGTACAGGGCCAGGGCGCGTTCGGCCTCGCGGCGCACGGTCCGCGCCATGCCGGGCGGCGAGACGACCCGGCCGGTGTCGCCCAGCCGCAGCGCCAGCCGCAGGATCCAGTCCTCGTCGCGCACCCGCAGCGCCACCCGCAGCCGCCCCTCCCCCAGCTCGGTGACCTGCTCGCACGGGTAGTACTCGGCGACCCACCGCCCGGCGGCGCTCAGCTCCAGCTCCACCAGCTCGTCGGTGGGCGAGGGCCGGAAGACGCCGTCGGTGACGTCCCTGGGCTCGGCCCCGGCGGGCGGGTCCGCGGGCACGTCGAGCACCTCGACGCCGAGCACCCGGTCGAGCCGGAACAGCCGCATCGCCTCGGCCCGGTAGCACCAGCCCTCCAGGTAGGCGCGGCCGTCGACGACCACGACCCGCATGGGGTCCACCTCGCGCGGCGTCACCTCGTCGCGGCCCGGCACGTAGTAACGCAGCGACAGCCTGCGCCCCTTGGTGAGCCCCTCGCGCACGCGCGGCAGGGCGTCGGGGGCGGCGTCCACGTCCACGGCGACCTGGCTGCTGACGGTGGCCGCGCCCTCGCCCGCGGCCCGCTCCAGCTTGGCCGTCACGCGCGGCAGGGCGTCGCCCGGCACCTCGGCGAGCTCGGGCGAGGCGGCCAGCATGCGCAGAGCGACCAGCAGCGCGCTGGCCTCGTCGATGCCCAGCCGCAGCGGCCTGGCGATGGTGTCGGCGTTGTCGATGATGATCTCGCCGCCGTCCCAGGAGACGTCGATGAGGTCGCCGGGGGTGTGCCCTGGCAGCCCGCACATCCACACGAGCTGCAGGTCGTCGATGAGCTGCTTCTCGCTCAGCCCGAACACCGCCGCCACCTCGCCGACCTGCGCCCCGGGGTGGGACATCAGGTACGGCACCAGCGCCAGCAGCCGCGGCAGCCGGTCGGCCGACCCGCTCATGAGTTCTCCTCCGCCACTGCCCCGTGTCCCCCTTCGACCGGCCGTTTCGCCGGCCCCGCGACCCTCGTCACGCCACGGCCCCCTTCAGGCGGCAGATGACGGCCTCGCGCGCGTCCGGCGGCTCCACCACCTCGACGTCGGCGCCCAGGCTGGCCATCCAGCCGGCCAGCCGTTCGGGGTCGGAGAAGACCAGCTCGGCCTCGTCCCACCCGTCGTCGCCCGCGCGCACGGCCCTGGACAGCTGGCGCAGCCCCTCGCACGTCCCCTGGCGCACGCGGACGACCGCCACCCGCTCCTCCATCGGCTCGTCGGGGAAGCCCACCATGGCCTTCAGGTCGACGCCATCGGGCACCTCGACCGCGCCCGGCCTGCCGACGGTGGCGACCTGCCCGGTGATGCGGCTGAGCCGGAAGGCGCGCGGGGCGTCCCGGTCGCGGTCGAACCCGGCGAGGTACCAGCGGCCGCGCCTGCTGACCACGCCCCACGGCTCGACGGTGCGGCTGCGCACGGTCTCGCTGCCGGCGCCGCGGTAGTCGAAGCGGACCACGCGCCGGTCGCGCACGGCGTCCCACAGCGCGGGGAAGGCCGGGTCGCGGGTGTCGACGCGCAACTCCAGGGCCCCGGTGCCGACGGGCTGGTCGGTGGAGACGCCGCCGGCGCGCAGCTTCAGCAGCGCCCCCGAGGCGGCCTCGGCCAGGCTGGCGCGCTGCCACACCTGGGCGGCCAGGCCCAGCACGGCGGCCTCGTCGGGTTCGAGGGTGATCTCCGGCAGCTCGTAGGACTGCCGCTCGATCCGGTAGCCCGGCTCGTCCTCCCACGGGTCGCGCACGACGTCGATCGGGATGCCGATCTCGCGCAACTCGTTCTTGTCCCGCTCGAACATGCGCTGGAACGCCTCGTCGCCGTCGCGGTCGTATCCGGGGACGGCCTGGCGGATCTGCTCGGCCGACAGCGGGCGCCGCGTGGCGAGCAGGCAGATCACGAGATTGAGCAGCCGTTCTGTCTTCCGGCGCGACATCTGCCTCACTCCTCCTTCATCGACGCTACCCTGCCCCCGTGATCAGATGGCGCAAGGGCGAGGTCGTACGGATCCGACGCGAGTGGCCGGGAGCGGTGGAGCTGGACGTCTCCGTCCCCGAGGGGGAGTGCCGGGCACTGGCCTATCCGCCGCTGGTGGGCCGCCCGGAACCCGGTGACGAGGTGCTGCTCAACACGACCGCGCTCGCGATGGGTCTCGGTACGGGAGGTTACGCCATGGTGGTGGCCGTCCCGAACCGTTTGCCGCAAGACCCGGACGGTCCCGGGCACCTGGTGAAGGCCAGGTACACCCCGCTGCAGGCCACGGTGCTGGGCGCCGACGAGCAGGATTCGCCGCATCATGCCAGGTTGCGCGAGGCGGACTCGCTGGACGGCATGCCCGTGGTGGTGGCGGATCTGCACTCGGCGCTGGCCCCGATCCTGTGCGGCCTGTACGAGGCGCGGCAGGGCACGCGGGTGGCGTACGTGATGCTCGACGGCGGCGCGCTGCCGGTGTGGTTCTCGATGTCGGCGGCCAGGCTGCGCGAGATCGGCTGGCTGGCGGGCGTGGTGACGGTGGGCCAGTCGTTCGGCGGCGACGTGGAGGCGGTCACCGCCCACACCGGCCTGCTGGCGGCCAGGCACGTGCTGGAGGCCGACGTGGCGATCGTCACGCAGGGGCCGGGCAACCTGGGCACCGGCACCCGGTGGGGCTTCTCCGGCGTCTCGGCGGGCGAGGCGGTGAACGCGGCGGGCGTGCTGCTCGGCCGGCCTGTGGCGGCGCTGCGGGTCAGCGAGGGCGACCTGCGCGAGCGCCACTACGGCGTCTCGCACCACTCGCTGACCGCCTACGGCCGGGTCGCGCTGACGCCGGCCGAGGTTCCGGTGCCGGAGCTGGCGGGCGAGTTCGGGGAGCGGGTCAGGGACCAGGCCGAGCTGCTGGCGGTACGGCACCGCCTGGTCTCGGTGCCGGTGGACGGCCTGCACGAGGCGCTGCGCGCGTCGCCGGTCAGGCTCTCGACGATGGGCAGGGGGCTGGAGGAGGACCTGGCCTACTTCCTGGCCTCGGCGGCGGCGGGCAGGCTGGCGGCCTCGATGCTGCCGTAGGAGTCCTTGAACGTGAACGCCTCGGGGCCGGGCCCTTCGGTCTTGAGGCGTTCGAGCCGTTCCATCGCCTCCGCCAGCGAGGGGATGGTGCCTTCGGGGACCCACCACATCACCATGTACGGCTCCGCGGCGCGCAGGAACCACTCCCTGCGCCGGCGCAGCACGCCCAGATGGGGGCTGCGGTAGACGTAGTTCCACAGCGACTCCGGCGACTCCCACACCGAGAAGTTGACCAGCAGCAGGTCCCCGTAGTCGTGGGTCACGGTCGCGGTGGGGTCGCTCTCGCTCTCCTTGAGCCGCCACACGAAGCCGGGGGCCTCGTCGGCCAGGGCGTTGACGGGTTCGAGCAGGGCGACGAACTCGGCGAGTTCCTCGCTGTCGATGGGCGCGCGCAGATGGGCGATGTTGAGCTGGGCGAGATGCATGTGACTCAGCACACCATTCAGTCGCCTTCTATGTCAACGCCTATTTGTTTTAGAGAGACGCAGCACTCCCCCGGCCGCGGATCCAGCTCGGCCCTGCCGGGATCGTCACCGAGCCCTTCGAGCAGCCCCTGGCACAGGGCCAGGTTCATCGAGCACACGAGCAGCGGCTGCTCCACCGACAGGGCGTGGAACGGGCAGTTGCGCAGCCGCACCACCCCGCCCTCCACGTACGGCTCGTAGCCCCGCCGCTCCAGCACGCTCTCGGCCCGCTCACCGGGGTGCCGCCCGGCGATCTTCGCTCCCGCGGCCCGCGCCGCCCGCTCGGCCTGCTCCTCGGCGCCGAGCACGTCCACCACCTCGGCTAGGACGGAGGCGAGGGTGACGTAGTCGCGCGGCGGCACGCTCACCGACCGCTCGCCCCTGGCCCGGCGATACACCTTGGCGGGGCGGCCGCTGCCCGGCCCCTTCTTCTCCTGCTGACGAAAGCCGCTCTCCAGCAGCCCGGCCTCGACGAGCTTGTCGAGGTGGTGCCCGGCCAGCGTCCTGGACACGCCCGCCGCCTGCGCGGCCTCACCGCGGCCCACGTCGCCGCCTGCGGTGGTGACGGCGGCGTACAGGCTGCGCCGGACTGGGTCGTGCAGGAGGGCCAGCGCCTCGAGGTCGTCGCTACTCACAGCGGGAGTCTACGAGCCCGCCCGCGCGAGACCCCTCCTCAACGGCCCCGGGGCGGCCCTCTGGTGGCGCTGGAGGGGCCCTGGAGGGCTCTGGTGGCCCTGTGGGGCTCGGCGGCCTCAGTAGGCGGCGATCACGTCCACGACGAAGACGAGCGTGTCGGAGCCCTTGATCCCGTACGCGGGATGCCCGGCCGGGCCGTACCCGTACGCGGGCGGGACGATCATCAGGACGCGGCTGCCCACGGGCACTCCGACCAGCGCCTTGTCCCACGCCTTGATGGTGGTGCCGTCACCCAGCTTGAACGCCTTGGGCCGGCCCGCCGGCCAGGTGGTGTCGAAGACGCGCCGCCCGGCCCAGACGGCGGCCTCGTACTGGGTGACGACGAGCTGCCCCGCCCGCACCCTGGGCCCGCCACCCCTGGCCAGCACCTTGGCCGCGAACCCGCCCGGCGGCGCGGTGGCGGGCACGGCCAGCCCCGGCCGGGGCCCGCCGCCGGCGCGCACTCCCGCCAGGGTCCCGGCGGGGGCCTTGACCGAGGCGCCCTTGTGGTGGGCGCCGAGGATGTCGACGACGTAGAACAGCTCGTCACCGGCGCCGACGCCCTTGGGCGGGTTGGCGCCGAAGCCGTCGCCCGGCGGGATCGCGGCGATGACCCTGCTGCCCACCCTGCGGCCGCTCAGCGCCCGTTCCAGCCCCGGGAGCAGCTGCCCCACCGGGAACGCGGCCGGGGTGCCGCGGTTGAAGCTGGAGTCGACCAGGCGGTTGTCCCTGCCGTTCCACACGTGCGCGGTGTACTGGACGATCGCCACGTCGTCGGCGGCCAGCCGTTCGCCGTCGCCGGCGGCCAGTTCGTCCACCTGGAGGCCCGCGGCGGGCTCGCCGCCGGGGAAGACGATCGTCGGCCGCGCCCCGAACGTGCCGCCCACCTTCAGGTCCAGCGGCCCCGCCGCCCCGCCCGTACAACCGGCCAGCAGCAGCACCGGCAGCAGGGACAGCGGCACGGCACGGCGGCGCATCGATCCTCCCAGCGCGGATGGCCCGGCGGCGCTGCGCCACCGGGCCCGGCGATGCTACCGCGCCGGGAGATCGCCCGTCAGCGACTCCCGGCGAGTGCCCCGCGGCAGCTCAGTCGGCTGCTCAGTCGGCGGCTCAGTAGGCGGCTCAGTAGGCGGCTCAGTAGGCGGCGAGGACGTCCACCACGAACACCAGCGTGCTCTTGGCCGGGATGCCCTGCTGCTCCTGGTCGCCGTAGCCGAGGTCCGGCGGGATGCTCATCACCACGCGGCTGCCGACGGGCACGCCCGCCAGCCCCTTCTGCCAGCCCTGGATCACCTGGGCGAGCGGGAACTCGGCCGCCTGGCCCCGCTCCCAGCTGGAGTCGAACTGCTTGTCGGTGCCCCAGATCTTGCCCGTGTAGTGCACCGACAGCGTCTGCGTGGCCTGCACCTTCGGGCCCGTGCCCTGGATGACCGTCTTGACGACGAGCTCCTTCGGCGGCTTCTCGCCGGTCTTCGTGGTCAGCGTGGGCGCCTTGTCACCGCCCGGGTTGCTCACCTTGACGCCCTTGATGCTGTCGCCGGTCTCCTTGCCGGTGGCGGCCTTCAGCGGCGGCGGCTGGGTGCCGACGACGTCGAACACGAACACCTTGGTCGGCTCGGCCGGCGTCGTGGCCTGCTGCTGGGCGACGGAGTCGTTGGCGAGCACGGCCAGCAGCCGGCCGCCGTGCTTGACCTTGGTGAAGCCCTCCTGCAGCACCTGCGGCAACTGCTCGTTGACCTGGATCGTCTCCGGCGCCTTGGTGTCGTAGGAGGAGCCCTGGACCGCGTTGCCCTTGCCGTCCCAGTTGTAGACCGTCAGGTTGACGATCACCCGGTCGCCGGCCTTGACGCCGTCGCCGGCGCCCGGCTGGATCACCTCGTACGACGAGGTCTTCGCGGGCGTGCCGGAGGGGAACGTCACGGTGGGCTTGGCGCCCACGTTCCCCGCGACCTTGACCCCGGACGACGCGCCCGGGGACGCCGAGGCGGTGGCGGGGCCGGTGGCGGTGGTGGCGCCGTCGTCGGAGCCGCACGCGGCGGCGAACATGATCATAGGCACAGCGGCCAGTACGGCCAGAGCGCGGCGCATGGGTTTCCCTCGGAAAGACGTCAGGTTCGCGTCACCCTACCCGACTTCCCGGTAGGGCCGGGGTAAACGGACCGCCACATCCCGGGCAGCTCGCCGCCGCCCCGGGCCTCGTCGGAACTGGCCTTCCTCCGGCCCGCGCGCCCGCGGACCCGCGCCATCGGCGACGGGCCCGCACCCGCGTGCACCCTTCATCCGGCACCGGCCTTCCGGGGGAGGTGGTCACCTGCCTGGAGGGGTGGCCACCCGCTGTCTCGGAGGGGCGGCCACCTCCCGGGCTCGGAGTGGCGACCACGCACCGGCTCGGAGGGTGACTACATGCCGGCGATCAGCTTGTCCACCCGCTCGTCCACGCTCCGGAACGGGTCCTTGCACAGCACGGTCCGCTGCGCCTGGTCGTTCAGCTTGAGATGCACCCAGTCGACGGTGAAGTCGCGCCGCTTCTCCTGCGCCTTGCGGATGAACTCGCCCCGCAGCCGCGCCCTGGTCGTCTGCGGCGGCACCGACTTGGCCTCGAAGATCTTCAGGTCGGAGGCCACCCGCTCCACCGAGCCGCGCTTCTGCAGCAGGTAGAACAGGCCGCGCTTGCGGTGCACGTCGTGGTAGGCCAGGTCGAGCTGGGCCACCCTGGGCGACGACAGCGGCAGGTCGTACTTCTTCCGGTAACGCTCGATGAGCTGGTATTTCGTCACCCAGTCGATCTCGCGCGAGACCAGGTCGAGGTTGCCGGTGTCGACCGCGTTGAGCGTGCGCTCCCACAGCTCCAGCACCCGGTGGGCGATGGCGTCGCCGCCGCGCCGGTCGACGAAGTCCTTCGCCTTCGACAGGTATTCCTGCTGGATCTCCAGGCTGGAGGCCTCGCGCCCGTTGGCCAGGCGCACCCTGCGCCGGCCCGTCATGTCGTGGGAGACCTCGCGGATCGCCCTGATCGGGTTCTCCAGCGACAGGTCGCGCATCACGGTGCCCGACTCGATCATGCGCAGCACCAGGTCGGTGGCGCCGACCTTGAGCAGCATGGTGGTCTCGCTCATGTTGGAGTCGCCCACGATGACGTGCAGGCGGCGGAACCGCTCGGCGTCGGCGTGGGGCTCGTCCCTGGTGTTGATGATCGGCCGGGACCGGGTGGTGGCGCTGGAGACGCCCTCCCAGATGTGCTCGGCCCGCTGCGACACGCAGTAGACCGCGCCGCGCGGCGTCTGCAGCACCTTGCCCGCCCCGCACACGATCTGCCGCGTCACCAGGAACGGGATCAGCACGTCGGCCAGCCGCCCGAACTCGCCGTGCCGGCCCACCAGATAGTTCTCGTGACAGCCGTAGGAGTTTCCGGCCGAGTCGGTGTTGTTCTTGAACAGGTAGATGTCACCCGCGATGCCCTCTTCGCGCAGCCGCTTCTCGGCGTCCACGAGCAGGCCCTCAAGGATGCGCTCGCCCGCCTTGTCGTGGGTGACGAGCTCGACGACGTTGTCACACTCGGGTGTTGCGTATTCAGGATGGCTGCCCACGTCGAGGTAGAGACGTGCGCCGTTGCGGAGGAAGACGTTGCTCGATCGGCCCCAGGACACGACCCGCCGGAACAGGTAGCGCGCGACCTCGTCGGGGGACAGCCTGCGCTGGCCCCTGAACGTGCAGGTCACGCCGTACTCGTTCTCCAGCCCGAAGATGCGACGATCCATCACCTCACACTATGCCCACGGATCGGCGAGCGGGAGAGATCTTCCCTGGTGTTTTCCCCAGCGGCCCTCTATCACCCGCTTCGTCCCGCGCCCGCCCCCACGGGGCGCGGGTACCGCCGCGCAGGTCAGGGGGTGTAGATCTCCTGAACCTTGACGATCTTCCCCTGGTGAACGGTGATCAGGGCGGGCTGCCCGTGACGGGCGTGCCGCTTGAGCAGCACGCTCCTGGAGCAACTCTTGGCGCCCAGGCCCGTGCTGCGGCTGACGGTCAGATCCGACATCGCCGAACCGCAGCCGAACGCGGACAGGAAGACGACGTCCTTGGCGACGGCGGACCGGTACGCCATCGCGTCGCCCTCGGGCGGGCCCACGAAGCGCCCCTCGGTCTTCGTGCCCTTCTTCCACTTGATCGGCTCGTACTCGGCCACGCCGCCGCGCAGGTAGGTGATCCAGCCGCGCAGGATGCCGTTGTGGCGGGGGCTGATGCGCTTGGTGAAGTCGTGCTTCGGATCGGCCTGGAACGTGGTGCCGAAGATCTTCGGCGCCTTGTACCTCGGATAGGCGGTGGCCGCTTCGGCCGCCACACCGGAGGTGAGCATCACGGCCGCCGCGGCACCGGCCGCCAGAAGGCCACGCAAGGGAGTGTTCACGAACAGTAAGATCCTCGATCACCTCGGCGAGTTCGGACAAGCCCGAGTGAAACAGGTCACACCCTCCCCCGGGCCGAAGGGGCGACAGACACACACGCGGGCAGCCGCGCCGTCACCACCCACCATCACCGTGCGCACCGTCGCCAGGCGCACCATCGCCAGGCGCACCGTCGCCGTCAGCGACTCGTTCTGCGAAGCGAGCGACGCCACACGTGGAACGGTCACCTCCCGTTTCAGCCCTCACCCTTCACCCCGCAGGCCCAACGCCTTTACAACGTAGATCACAGGACGACCTCTGCGGACCACCACCCAGAACCGCCCGACCTCCCGCACGACCCCGCACCACCACGACCCCCAGGCCTCGCCACCACGAGGTCCGCACGCGCCACAGCGGCAGCCCTCGCACCCCACCACGAAGTCCGCACCCGCCGCGGCAGCGCGGCCCTCGCACCCCTACGACCAATCCGAGGCCGCCCCCCGCGGACGACGAAACGGGGGCCCGCCGAAGCGAACCCCCGTCTGCGTGCGTGGAGCCTCTGCCCGGCTACAGCGCTACAGCGGCGAGGAGCCGTCGTCGACGTCGCCCTCCGGGCCCGTGGGAGGCGGGCCGGTGGGTGCGTCGCCCGAGGAGGGCGTCTCCCCCGCCGGCGGCGGGGTGGCGGCCGGCGGGGTGCTGGTCGTCTGGGCGAACAGCCGCTCCAGCCGCGCCCCGGTCAGCCGCAGGAACTTGCGGTGCTCCCGGTTGCGGTCGAGCACGGCCACCTCGAGCTGCCCCACCGGCGGACGCTCCCCGCCCGGCTCGGTCAGCGCCGCCAGCGCCACCTCCAGCGCGTCGGCCAGCGACATCGACTCGCGGTAACGGTCCTTCAGCCGCCCCGCCACCGCCTCGGCCTGACCGCCCATGGCCGCGAAGCCGTGCTCGTCGAACACCGACCCGTCGAAGGTCAGCCGGTAGATCGCGTCGCCGTCCTTGGTCTCGCCCACCTCGGCGACGACGACCTCCACTTCCAGCGACTTGATCGACTCGGTGAAGATGCGGCCCAGGTTGGAGGCGTACAGGTTGGCCAGGCCGCGCCCGGTCACGTCGGAGCGGTCGTAGGTGTAGCCGTTGATGTCGGCGTAGCGGATGCCGCCGAGCCGCAGCTCCTCGAACTCGTTGTAGCGGCCGACGGCCGCGAACCCGATCCGGTCGTAGATCTCACTGATCTTGTGCAGCGCCCGGGACGGGTTGGGCGCGACGAAAAGGATCCCGTCCACGTATTGCAGCACGACCACGGAACGGCCCCGCGCGATGCCCTTGCGCGCGTAGTCGGCCTTGTCCCGCATGATCTGCTCGGGGGACGCATATCCGAAAGGCATGGACACAGTGGTGATCCTCCGTTAGCGCAGCGGGGCGATGGGACCGTCGGGCGAGATCAGGCGGGCCTCGAGCATCTGCTCCACGTAGCCCGCGACCTCCTCCTCGGACAGGCGGCGGAAGCCGTCGGCGTCGATCACGGACACGATCGGCCAGATCTTCCTGGTCACGTCGGGCCCACCGGTCGCCGAGTCGTCGTCGGCGGCGTCGTAGAGCCCCTGGATCAGCGTCATCACCATGTCGTCGGCCGAGGCGCCGTCGCGGTAGAGCTTCTTCAGCGACCCGCGGGCGAAGATCGAGCCCGAGCCGATCGCGTCGAACCGCTCCCGCTCGTAGGGCCCGCCCGCCACGTCGTAGCTGAAGATGCGCCCCTCGTCGCGATCGGGATCGTAGGCCGCGAACAGGGGCACCACCACCAGCCCCTGCATCGCCATGCCGAGATTGCCCCTGATCATGGTCGCCAGCCGGTTGGCCTTGCCCGCCACCGACATCGTGCGGCCCTCGAGCTTCTCGTAGTGCTCCAGCTCCACCCGGTAGAGCCGGGCCATCTCGATGCCGGTGCTGGCCGTGCCCGCGATGCCCATGCACGAATAGTCGTCGGCGCGGAACACCTTCTCCACGTCACGCTGCGAGATGATGTTGCCCGACGTCGCCCGCCGGTCGCCCGCCATGACCACGCCACCGGCGAAGGTGGCTGCCAGGATCGTGGTCGCGTGCGGAACCTGGTCGCCGATCGGGGTGGCCAGCACCTCGTCCCGCCGCGGCAGCACGTCTGGCGCATATGAGGTGACGAATTCCGTGAACGAGGAACTCCCGGTGTTTCGGAAGAGCTCGTTCACCAAGCCGGCGGGCAGATCCCTGTGCGATGCCACGCGACTCCCTCCAAACGTTCAGTGTTCCTAGGGCGACCCTACTCATGTTGGGTTGCTGTCTGCACTTCCCACGATCAGCTCACGGCGAACCATCCCCCCGAGATCGCCAGAAACACCCGAATAGTGCAGAAGGTCCACGTTCGGAACGTTCCTTTATGACCGCCACCACGCACCAGAGCGAACCCGAGGAGATCGTCGGCGGCCGACACCCCCGGCGCCTCTCCCTGCCACCTCCCCCGACCAGGCCATACTGAACAGCGACCAGGCCATACTGGACACCATGGACAACACGTCCACCCGGCGGGACTGGATACTCCACCTCGACCTCGACCAGTTCATCGCCGCCGTCGAAATCCTGCGCCACCCCGAACTACGCGGCAAACCCGTCGTCGTCGGCGGCTCAGGCGACCCCACCCAACCCCGCACCGTCGCCGCCACCGCCACCTACGAAGCCCGCGCACACGGCGTCCGCTCCGGCATGCCGCTCCGCACCGCCCTCAGACGCTGCCCCGACGCCGTCTTCCTCCCCACCGACCCACCCGCCTACGAAGCCGCCTCTGAACGCGTCATGGCCGTCCTACGCGACTTCCCCGTCCGCGTCGAGGTCTGGGGCTGGGACGAAGCCTTCCTCGGCGCCACCACCGACGACCCGGAAGCCCTCGCCGCCGACCTCCAGCGAGCCGTACGCACCCGCACCCACCTCGACTGCTCCATCGGCATCGGCGACAACAAACACCAGGCCAAACTAGCCTCCGGCTTCGCCAAACCCGCCGGCGTCCACCGCCTCACCAGCGACAACTGGGCCGCCGTCATGAACGAACGCCCCACCCACGCCCTCTGGGGCATCGGCGCCAGAACCGCCGCCAGACTCGCCGGCCTCGGCCTGCACACCGTCGCCCAGCTCGCCGCCGCCGACCCCGCCGACCTCGCCGCCCGCTTCGGCCCCACCAACGGCCCCTGGTACCGCTACCTCGCCCTCGGCAAAGGCGAGGCCGAAATCGTCACCACCCCATGGATCCCCCGCGGCCACAGCCGCGAGACCACCTTCCAGCACGACCTCACCGACCGCGCCGACATCGCCCGCCACGTCACCACCCTGGCCGAACACGTCACCCACGACGCCGTCGAAGCGGGCCGCGAGATCACCAAGGTCACGGTCAAGGTCCGCACGACCCCGTTCCAGACCCGCACCCGCCAGAGCACGCTCCCCGCCCCCACGACCGACCCCGCCACGATCATTAGAACGGCCCTCGCGATCCTCGACCGCCACGACCTCACCCGCCCGGTCCGCCTCCTCGGCGTGGCCGTCGACTACACCATGCCGCCCGACACCGAATGACCCCGGGCCCGAACACCCCCGCACCCGCCTCCACATGAGCAGGCGCCCGCCACACCACCGCCGCCCGATCCACGAGGGCACGCCGGACAGCGCTCATCCCGCAGCCACGGCCTCAACCTCGGCCAGCGGGGGCAACCGCCGGATGGTGCGGCTCAGCGTGGCGCCCAAGGCCACGACCGCCATGACGGACGCGATCGACAGCAGAGCGGCCGTCACACCCCAGCGGTCCAGGATCAGTCCCGAGGCGAGCGGCCCGACCGGGGTCACCGCGCTGCCGATGAGGGCGAGGCTGCTGATCACGCGGCCCTGCAGATGGTCGGGCGTGATGGCCATCTGGTACGTGTACAGGATCGCGTTGGCCGCCGGGGCCAGGAAGAACGCCACGGCCAGCAGCGGTCCGATGGCCCAGGCGGTGGGACGGACGGCCATCGCGGGGATGGCCGCGGCGGCGACCCAGAACATCGCCAGAACGACCGACGCCGGGCCACGCCGCCGCAGCCGGGGGGCGACCAGCGCGCCCAGCAGGCCCCCGGCGCCGCAGATCGCCATCATCAGCCCGATGTCAGACGGTGCGGCGCCGCTCTGCCGGGCGGCGACGATGGCGGTGAGGGTCAGCGCGGAGAACACCAGGCTGAAGCCCGCGGCCGTCACCAGCAGGACGCGCAGGAAGCGCTGCCGCCAGGTCCAGCGCAGGCCCTCGGCGATGTCGCGCAGGAGACTGCGCGGCCGGTCCGCGGCCGCGGTGGCGGGCCTCGGAGACCTGGCGGGCGTCGGAGACCTGATGGGCGTCGGGGATTTGATGGCGAGGACAGCGGCGAAGGACAGCACGTAGGCCAGGAGCTCCCCGGCGAGAGGGACCGTTCTCCCCAGGTTGAACAGCAGGCCGCCCAGCGGAGGACCGGCGATCGCGGCTCCGTACTGGCGTGCCTCGTTGTGCGCGAGGGCCTGGGGCAGGTGCTCGGCGGGAACCACGCGCCGCAGCATCGCCGTCTCCGCCGGATGGAAGAACACCCCGCAAGCGCTGCCGATCGCGGCCGCGGCCGGCAGCATCCGCCAGTCGAGCAACCCGAGCAGCGAACCGGCGACGACGACGGCGACGACCGCGGCCTGCACGAGATGGCAGGTGAGCATGGTGCGCCGCCGATCCCACCGATCGACCAGGGCGCCCGCAGGCAGGCGCAGCACGATGCCGGCGGCCATCGCGGCCGAGGCGATCAGCCCGGCGTGCACGGCCGACCCGGTCAGTTCCAGGACCAGCAGGGGGTAGGCGACGGAGGCGACCTGGGCACCCAGCGTCGCGACCGAGGTGGCGCTCCAGAGCAGGACGAAGTCGCGGTTGCGGCGCAGTGGCTCACCCATGATCGCGATTATGTACATTTTTCGAAAAATGTACAGATTCGAGTGGTACGGAACTGCAGTACTGTGCAGAACATGGACGCCGACGCAGTCCCCTTCACCGAGGCGCGCGCCCAGCTGGCCGACCTGATGGGACGGGTAGCCTACGGCGGCGAGCGGATCGTGCTCAGCCGCCACGGCAAACCGGTGGTCGCCATGGTGTCGATCGCCGATCTGGAACGGCTTCAGGCGATGGACGGCAGCGGCGCCGAGCAGATCATCACCCTGGGACGGTCATCGTTCGACCGCGCCGAGCCACCGGCCGCCGCCCCAGCACGCCGCCCGGACATCGCGGCACAGGACACGCCGCCGGGGAACTCCTCCCGCTGAACTCCTCCGCACCGCATCCACACGCCCCGACCCGCGTGCGTGCGCCACACCCGCGCGCCACACCCGCGCGCACCGCCCGACCGCCGCGCCCTGCGCGCGCAGGACGCCAACCCACCCGCGTCACCTGCCGATAGAACTCCGACCGGAGCTCCTCCTCCGCCCGCACCAACGCCTCCAGCTCGGCATCGGACACCTCCGCCTCGGCGACCAGAGCCTCCCCCACATCCCCCGCGCCCGCCTCCACATAGGCAAGCGCCCGCCACACCACCGCGGCATCATCCCGGAACCGCCCGATCCCGGTATTGCACGGCAGGCACAACGCATACCGCACCTCACCGGTCCGATGACAATGATCCACATGCTCAGGCGGCCGATCCCAGCACACCACGCACAACCCGCGCTGAGCCGCGACCATCCGTTCCACATCCTCGTGCCGCACCTGATAACGCTGCCCCAGGTGATGACCCCGGGTCGGCGGCACCACCCCGCCGTCCCGCTGCTCCGGCAGGACCACGAACTCCGGCCAGAGCACCTCCCCGTCCAGATAGAGCGCGGCCAGCTCCAGCAACACCAGATTGTCGCCGAAGTGCCCGAGCCCGTTGTCGCAGTTGAAACAGAGAATGCCCCGGACCGCGCCGGTCCGGTGACAGTGATCGACGAACGTGCCGGGAACGGTCCGGCAGACGGCGCAGAGCCCGCCCTGCTGGGCGAGCATGCGCTCGAAGCCGTCCTCGGTGATGCCGTAGCGGCGCTTCAGATGGTAGTTCCGTAGTATCGCGCCAGCCCATCAGCTATGCGCTTGTTGCGTCCGAACTCGGAGACCTCCTTCTCCTCCCCACAGTCCGGACACCGCTTACACCCGTCCGCCCCCTCCCCGATCATCAAATGTACGATTTATCCTACTCTCCGCCCTTTTGTACATAAGAGCGCACGAATTCCTCTGCGTTCTCTTCGAGAACTTCGTCGATTTCGTCCAGAATTGCGTCGACGTCGTCGGTGAGCTTCTCCTGCCGCTCCTGCACATCCGGTGCCGCCGAGGCCTCGGTCTCCTCGACCTCGTTCTCGCGGCGTCCGGTCTGCTTCTGGCCGCCGGTGTCCTTGCTCGCCATGTCCTACCTCCGCTTCGGGGGACTGCCTCTAGTGCATATCTTCCCCGAACCGGGCGACATTTCGCGCCGATCGGCCGTCGATCTTGGCGGGTTGGCCAGATAGCGGCACTGCCCAATCGCGAAGCCCCGTACCTACAGGGGGTTCGGGATGTCCGATCGGCTCCCGAGGAGGCCGGGTGTGCTCGGCATCACAGTGCCCATACCACTACAGGGGACCGTCCGAGTGGTGACGATCCCCTGAGATGACGAGCCGGCGGTGTGGTCAGTCGCCGCCGGTGAGGGCGGCGACGAGGTCGGCGGCGGTGCGGCAGCGGTCGAAGAGCTCGCCCACGTGGGCTTTGGTGCCGCGGAGTGGTTCGAGGGTGGGGACGCGCTGGAGGGATTCGCGGCCGGGGATGTCGAAGATGACGGAGTCCCAGGAGGCGGCGGCGACGGATTCGCTGTATTGGCTGAGGCAGCGGCCGCGGAAGTAGGCGCGGGTGTCGCTGGGTGGTTGTTCGACGGCGCGCTGGACTTCGTCTTCGGTGACGAGGCGTTGCATGCGTCCGCGGGCGACGAGGCGGTTGTAGAGGCCGCGGTCGGGGCGGATGTCGGAGTATTGGAGGTCGACGAGCTGGAGGCGGGGGTGGGACCAGGTGAGGCCGTCGCGGCTGCGGTAGCCCTCGAGGAGTTCGAGCTTGGCGACCCAGTCGAGTTCGCGGGCGAGTTGCATGGGGTCTTCGGCGAGGCGGGTGAGGATGGATTCCCAGCGGTCGAGGATGTCTTTGTTCATCTCGTCCTGGGCGGTGCCGCGCTCTTCGACGTATTTGCGGGCTTGTTCCAGGTATTCCATCTGGAGTTGGACGGCGGTGAGCTTGCGGCCGTCGCGCATGGGGATTTCGTAGCGGCAGGTGGGGTCGTGGGAGACGGCCCTGAGTGCTTGTACGGGGTTTTCGACGGCGAGGTCGCGGGTGAGGAAGCCCTCTTCGATCATGGCGAGGACGAGGGCGGTGGACCCGAGCTTGAGATAAGTGGATATTTCCGACATGTTGGCGTCGCCGATGATCACGTGCAGGCGCCGGTACTTCTCCGGATCGGCGTGCGGTTCGTCGCGCGTGTTGATGATCGGCCGCTTGAGCGTGGTCTCCAGGCCCACCTCGACCTCGAAGAAGTCGGCGCGCTGGCTGATCTGGAAGCCCTCACCGCGGGAGTCCTGGCCGATGCCGACCTTGCCGGCCCCGACGACGACCTGGCGGGAGACGAAGAAGGGGGTCAGGTGCCTGACGATGTCGGCGAAGGGTGTGGCGCGCCGCATGAGGTAGTTCTCGTGGCAGCCGTAGGAGGCGCCCTTGGCGTCGGTGTTGTTCTTGTAGAGCTGGATGGGCGCGTTGGAGGGGATGGCCGAGGCGCGGGTGGCGGCGTCGTACATGACGCGTTCGCCGGCTTTGTCCCAGATGACGGCGGCCCGGGGGTTGGTGCACTCGGGCGAGCTGTATTCGGGGTGAGCGTGGTCGACGTAGAGCCTGGCGCCGTTGGTGAGGATGACGTTGGCCAGGCCGAGGTCCTCGTCGGTCAGCTGGGTGGGGTCGGCCACCTCTCTGGCCAGGTCGAAGCCGCGCGCGTCGCGCAGCGGGTTTTCCTCTTCGAAGTCCCATCGTGCCCTGCGCGCGCGGGCCGCCGAGGCGGCCAGGTAGGCGTTCACGACCTGTGAGGAGGTCACCATCGCGTTGGCGCCTGGCTGACCTGGTACGGAGATGCCGTACTCGGTCTCGATGCCCATCACCCGACGCACCGTCATGCAACACCCTCTGTTCGTCCGGGTCTGTCTATCCGCCGTTTATATGCCCGAGCCTATGCCCTTCACAGTGCCCCGGGGCCACAGAGTTATGGCACCGACGCCTTTTCAACCTGTACGCCGGGAGCTGATGGGGTTTGTGTGGATCTGCGTGGCTTGAGGAGCCGCTGGATGGGGCGTTCGGCAAAGGAGTAGACGAGATACGACACCACGATCGCGGTCAGGGTCGTGGCCAGAGCGACGGCCCAGGGCGGCAGGTCCCCGGTGAGCAGCGGGATGAGGGCCACCGCGATGACGCTATGGAACAGGTAAAGCGGGTATGTCGTGCCGCCGAGCGCGGTGAGCGTCCTGGACGGTTTGAGGCGGAGCAACCCGAGGGCGACGAGGGACGTGGCGAGGTAGATGAGGGTGACGGTGATGACCACGCTGACGCCGGTGACGGGCATGTTCTTGAACCCGGCCAGGTCGATGCGGCGCTGGACGCGGTCGAGCGCGGAGCCGATCGACAGGCCGTAGCCGGCGGCGACGTAGAGCCACGGGAGCCAGGAACTGCCGTGTTTGTGGATGAGGTAGAGGGCCATGCCGGCGATGAAGTAGGGCGCGTAGTCGGGCATGACGAACTCGTCGAGGGTGCCGTTCTCGATGATCCTGGCGCCGATCACGGCGGCCAGCCAGACGCCGGAGAAGATCAGTACGCGCCCGTACGTGACGCCGACGATCACCAGGATGGAGATCAGGAGGTAGAAGCGCAGCTCGGCCCAGAGGGACCAGTAGACGCCGCTGGCGTCGGTGAGTTTGAACAGCCGCTGCAACATGGTGGCGTTCACCAGGTATTCACCTGGGGAAAGTTTTGGGTCGAGCGCCTTGGCTCCGGTGAGGCCGTAGAGGGCGGCGATGGCGGCCAGGCTGAGCCAGTAGGCGGGGTAGAGGCGGACCAGGCGCGAGCGGGCGAAGGCGCCGAGGCCGCGTCCCCAGACGCTCATCAGGATGACGAATCCGCTGATGATGAAGAAGAGCTCAACGCCTAAGATGCCGAGCCCCGCGACGGGCGCCAGCGCCGGGAAGAGCTCCGCGGGCCGGTCGCCCCACACGGAGGCGTAGGCGACCAGGTAGTGGAAGGCGACGACGGCCAGGGCGGCGAGGAAGCGCAGGAGGTCGAGTTCGGCCAACCGGCCGTTCCCTCGTGCGTGTCGCGGCCGGTTGGGTTGATGCACGCCATCTTTGACGTAAGTCTGATCACTTTGGTTCCACTGGTCCCTCTGTTCCCACGAGCAGCACGTGTGAGGTGTGGTCGAGGCCGAGGGCGTGGCGGGCGGAGGGCGTGAGGGCGAGCAGCCCGGCGGCTCCGGCGGCGCCGCAGGCTGACAGGGTGACGCCGGCCCGGGCGAGCCGGCGGGCGGCGTCGGCGGCCTGGTCGTCGGTGATGGTCAGGTAGAGGTCGGCCAGGTGGTTCAGGAGGCGGTGGGCGAGGAGCGAGGGTTCCTTGCAGTCGAGCCGGCCGAGGGTGGTGGGGGCGCCAGGGACGCGTACGGGCGCTCCGGCGCGGGCGCTCTCGATGAGGCAGGGGGCGCCTTCCGGCTCGACGACGACGAGTCTGGGCCGCTCGCCCCAGCGGTCGCGGACATATCCGGCCGCGGCGGCGGCCAGTCCTCCTACGCCGGCCTGCACGAACACGTGCGTGGGCCCGCCGGCCGGGCCGGTGAGCTCGTCGAACAGGACGGTGTAGCCGCGCATGACGTCCAGGGGGACGCTGGTGTAGCCCTCCCATGAGGTGTCGGCGACGAGCCGCCAGCCGTGCTCCTGGGCGGCGCCGAGGGCCGCCCGCAGGCCGGCGTCGTAGTCGGGGCCGGCGCGCCGTACGTGGGCGCCGAGGTCGCGCAGCCGCGTGGCGAACGTCTCGGGCACGTCCCCGCCGAGGTAGACGTGGCAGGGCAGGCCCGCTTCCGCCGCGCCGGCGGCGACGGAGAGGCCGTGGTTGCCCGCGCTGGCGCAGACGACGGGCGTGCCGGTGTCGTCGCGTTCGGCGAGCAGGTGGACGGCGTACGCGCCGCCGAGCGCCTTGAAGCTGCCCAGTCCCATGCGTGCGCTCTCGTCCTTGACGTGGACGGCGGCGGTCCCGGCCAGGCCGGGGATGGTGTGGACGGGGGTGGGCCGGTAGGCGGGGCGCCGGGCGATGTGGGCGCGGGCGCGGCGGGCGTGCCCGGTCCCGATGAGCTCCCGGTCCTGGCCGGTGTAGGGGGCGCGGGCGGGATTGAGGTACTCCATGATCGCCATGCTAGGCCGGGGGGCGGTCTCCGGCCCTCCCTCCCGTGGTGCGCCGTCGCGGGCGCTCACCGGCCGTCATGAGCCGCCTCCTGTCGGCGGTCCCGGGCGGCGGCGACGGCGGCCTGGCCGAGGCTGATGCCGCCGTCGTTGGGCGGCACCCGTACGTGCTTGAGCACCCGGAACCCGGCGGCGCGCAGCCGCTGGACCGTGCGTTCGAGCAGGAGCGCGTTCTGGAAGACGCCGCCGGACAGCGCGACGGCGGTGAGTCCGGTGGCCTGGCGCAGGGCGACGCAGGAGCGGCTGATGGCGGCGGCGACGCCGTTGTGGAAACGTCCGGCGATGACGGCGGGGTCGACTCCGGCGGTGAGGTGGTCGGCGGTGGCGCGGACGAGGTGGCCGCCCTCGACGACGAGCGGGCCACCGGCGGAGGCCCCGGCGGCGAGGCCCGTGGTGCCCGAGGTGGTGATGCCGGCGGTGTAGACGCCGGTCTCCGAGGTGTCGGCGCGCTGTTCGAGTTCGATCGCCGCCTGCCCCTCGTACGTGATCGTGTCGCGGATGCCGAGCAGTGCCGAGACGGCGTCGAAGAGGCGGCCGGCGCTGGAGGTGAGGGGCGAGTTGAGCCCGGTGGCGGCGAGCTGGAGGACGGCGGGCCAGCGTTCGGCATTGCGGCGGGCGACGTCGAGGCCGGGGCGTTCGTCGCGCAGGTAGGCGGCGGTCATGCGCCAGGGCTGGCGGATGGCGGCGGTGCCGCCGGGCATGGGGACCTGGGCGAGGTGGCCGAGGCGTTGGTAGCCGGTCAGGTCGGCGCGCAGGAATTCGCCGCCCCACAGGGTGCCGTCGGGTCCGTGGCCGAGGCCGTCGAAGGCGACGCCGATCACGGGGCCGGGGTCGCCGTTGTCGGCGAGGCATGAGGCGATGTGGGCGTGGTGGTGCTGGACGCCGACGTGTTCGACGCCGGTCTGTTCGAGGGCGTGCCTGGTGGACAGGTAGTCGGGGTGCAGGTCGTGGGCGATGAGTTCGGGGCGGATGCCGAACAGGCCGCAGTAGTGGTCGATGCTCGCGGCGAACGCGCGCAGGGTGTCGTAGTTCTCCAGGTCGCCGAGGTGGTGGGAGACGAAGGCGCGGCGTCCGTGCAGGAGGCAGAAGGTGCTCTTGAGTTCGGCGCCGCAGCCGAGCACGGGCCTGGGGGCCGGGCGGCGCAGGGCGAGGGGTTCCGGGGCGTAGCCGCGGGCCCGGCGCAGCATGGTGACCTCGCCGGAGGCGGGTTTGACGACGGAGTCGTCGGTGCGGGTGTGGATGGCACGGTCGTGGAGGAGGAAGGCGTCGGCGACGCCGCCGAGGCGGGTGAGGGCGTCGGCGTCCTCGTAGGCGATGGGTTCGTCGGAGACGTTGCCGCTGGTCAGGACGATGGGTTCGGCGAGTTCGGCCAGGAGGAGGTGGTGCAGGGGTGTGTACGGCAGCATGAGGCCGAGGTTGTGGCTGCCCGGCGCGACGGAGGGGGCGACCCGAGGGGTGCCGGAAGCGTCAGGGGTGTCCCGGCGGCGGGGCAGCAGGACGATGGGGCGGGCGCGGCTGGTGAGCAGCGCGGCCGCGGCGTCGTCGATCTCGCACAACCGCCGGGCCTGGGCGAGGTCGGCGGCCATGACGGCGAACGGTTTCTCCTCTCGGTGCTTGCGCCCGCGCAGGGTGGCGACGGCGCGTTCGTCGGAGGCGGTGACGGCGAGGTGGTAGCCGCCGAGTCCTTTGACGGCGACGACGCGGCCGGCGCGCAGGAGGGTGGCGGCGCAGGAGACGGGGTCGCCGCACAGGTCGACGCCGCGGGCGTCGCGCAGCCGCAGCCGGGGGCCGCAGGCGGGGCAGCAGGCGGGCTGGGCGTGGAAGCGGCGGTCGCCGGGGTCGTGGTATTCGCGGGCGCAGTCGTCGCACATGCGATATCCGGCCATGGTGGTGCGCAGCCGGTCGTAGGGGACGCCGCGCACGATGGTGAAGCGGGGCCCGCAGTTGGTGCAGTTGATGAACGGGTAGCGGTGGCGGCGGTCGGCGGGGTCGGCGAGTTCGCGCAGGCAGTCGTCGCAGGTGGCGGTGTCGGCGGAGACGAGGGCGCGGAGCGGTCCTGAGGGGTCGCTGGTGGCGATGGTGAAGCCGCTGTGTCCTGCGGGTTCGGCGCTGACGACGGTGACGCGTTCGATCTCGGACAGGGCGGGCGCGTCGCGTTCGAGGGCGGTGAGGAACTCCTCGACGCCGGCGTGGGCTCCTTCGACCTCGATGTGGACGCCGTTGACGTCGTTGCGGACGCGTCCCGCCAGGCCGAGCCGGTTGGCGAGCGAGTAGACGAAGGGGCGGAAGCCGACCCCTTGGACTATGCCTTCGACGTGCACGTCCACCCGTTTGAGCGTGGTCACAGGCTCAGTGTGCGCCTGATCGGGGTGGCGTGCATGTGTATCGGCCGTGTCGCGCGCGTTCCTGGTGGGATCTTGTCCGCGTTGTGCCGCGAAGGGGACGTACGGCCCGGGTGGCATCGTGCCCACACAAGACGGCAGGGCCGCGCGGCGGTTGTCGCGCGACCCTGCCGTCCAGGGGTGTTACAGGTATTGACCGGTGTTGGCGACGGTGTCGATGGACCGGCCGGCTTCGGTGCCCTGCTTGCCGGAGACGAGGGTGCGGATGTAGACGATCCGCTCGCCCTTCTTGCCGGAGATGCGGGCCCAGTCGTCGGGGTTGGTGGTGTTGGGCAGGTCCTCGTTCTCGGAGAACTCGTCCACGCAGGCCGTGAGCAGGTGTTGCACCCGCAGGCCCTTCTGGCCGCTTTCGAGGAACTGCTTGATGGCCATCTTCTTGCCCCGGTCGACGATGTTCTGGATCATCGCGCCGGAGTTGAAGTCCTTGAAGTAGAGGACTTCCTTGTCGCCGTTGGCGTAGGTCACCTCGAGGAAGCGGTTTTCCTCGCTCTCGGTGTACATGCGCTCGACGACGCTCTGGATCATGCCCACGATGGTGGCCTCACGGGAGCCGGAGTGCTCCGCCAGGTCGTCCGGGTGCAGGGGCAGGTCGGAGACGAGGTATTTCGAGAAGATGTCCTTGGCCGCCTCGGCGTCCGGCCGCTCGATCTTGATCTTGACGTCCAGGCGGCCGGGCCGCAGGATCGCCGGGTCGATCATGTCCTCGCGGTTGGAGGCGCCGATGACGATGACGTTTTCCAGGCCCTCGACGCCGTCGATCTCGGACAGCAGCTGAGGGACGATGGTGTTCTCCACGTCGGAGGACACGCCGGAGCCTCGGGTGCGGAAGATCGAGTCCATCTCGTCGAAGAACACGATCACCGGGGTGCCCTCGGACGCCTTCTCGCGGGCCCGCTGGAAGACCAGGCGGATGTGCCGCTCGGTCTCGCCGACGTACTTGTTGAGCAGCTCCGGGCCCTTGATGTTGAGGAAGAAGCTCTTGCCGGACTGGCCGGTCTTCTCCGCGACCTGCTTGGCCAGGGAGTTGGCGACGGCCTTGGCGATGAGCGTCTTGCCACAGCCGGGCGGGCCGTAGAGGAGCACGCCCTTGGGCGGACGGAGTTTGTGCTCGCGGAACAGGTCGGCGTGCAGGTAGGGCAGCTCGATGGCGTCCCTGATCTGCTCGATCTGCCGCATGAGGCCGCCGATCTCCTCGTAGGAGATGTCGGGGACCTCTTCGAGCACGAGCTCTTCGACTTCGGACTTGGGTATGCGCTCGTAGACGTAGCCGGAGCGAGGTTCGAGCAGGAGTGAGTCGCCGGCCCTGATGGGCTGGCCTACCAGCGACTCGGCCAGTCGCACGACGCGTTCTTCGTCGGCGTGCGAGATGACCAGGGCCCGCTTGCCCTCGTCGAGCAGTTCTTTGAGCATCACGATCTCGCCGACCTCTTCGTAGCCGAGTGCCTCGACCACGTTGAGCGCCTCGTTGAGCATGACCTCCTGGCCACGCCGCAGCGAGTCGACGTCGACGGCCGGGCTGACGTTCACCCGGAGCTTGCGGCCGCCGGTGAACACCTCGATCGTGCCGTCTTCTCTGGCCTCGAGGAAGGTGCCGAAGCCGGATGGCGGCTGCGCCAGCCGGTCGACCTCCTCCTTGAGAGCGACGATTTGGTCCCGGGCCTCCTTGAGTGTGGCCACCAGGCGTTCGTTCTGGCCTGTCACGGCCGCGAGGTTCGCCTGTGCCTCATGGAGACGCTCTTCGAGGACCCTGGCCTGACGGGGTGACTCGGCCAGCTTCCGCCTCAGCGCGGTGATCTCCTCCTGGAGGAAGGAGACCTGTGTTGAAAGATCAGCGACCTCCCGTTCGCGCTGCGCGGCTCGAGCCTCAGCATCATCGCGAGCTGCCACGCCCCGTCACCTCCTTCCCAGTCGAGAGCGACTACTAAGGACCTTACCTATCTCGGGCCCCTCCGTAACCTGGCCGGGCAGTGTTCGTAGAGTGACATTCAGTATTCGTTGATTAATCCCCAATAGGGCGTTTAATACTCCCAGCATATGAACACGGCGATCTGTTCCCGTGTCACGCACCAACGCACCCTCGTGGCCAAATTGTCATAGTTCCTCAGTCGTCCCCTTCGGTCGTCGACGGCGCGGCGGCGGGGTCACGCCGTCGGCCATGCGGCGGGCGGCGACGAGGAAACCGGTGTGGCCGATCATCCGATGATCGGGTCTTACCGCGAGCCCTTCGACGTGCCAGTCGCGAACCAGGGTCTCCCACGCATGCGGCTCGGTGAAACACCCGTGATCGCGAATGGCCTCCACGGTCTTGGACATCTGGGTCGTCGTGGCCACGTAGCAGCAGATCACACCGCCGGGCGTGAGCGCCTTCGCGGCGGCGTCGACGCACTCCCAGGGGGCGAGCATGTCGAGGATGACCCGGTCGACGTCGACCTCGTCGATGGAGGCCACCAGGTCGCCGACGACCAGCCGCCAGTTGTCGTCCATGGGGCCGCCGTAGAACTTCTCCACGTTCTTGCGGGCGACGTCGGCGAACTCCTCGCGCCGCTCGTAGGAGGTCACGTGGCCCTCGGGGCCGACGGCGCGCAGCAGGAAGCAGGTCAGCGCGCCGGAGCCGACGCCGGCCTCGATGACGCGGGCGCCGGGGAACACGTCGGCCATGCCGACGATCATCGAGGCGTCCTTGGGGTAGATCACGGCCGCGCCGCGCGGCATGGCCAGCGTGTAGTCCTGGAGCAGGTGGCGGAAGGCGAGGTACTGCGTGCCGCCGGAGGAGCGCACGACGGAGCCCTCGGGCTGCCCGATCAGGTCGCTGTGCGGGATGGCGCCCTTGTGGGTGTGGAAGACGCCGTCCTCTTTGAGAGTGATCGTGTGGCGCTTGTTCTTGGGGTCGGTGAGCTGCACCTGATCCCCCACCTGGAAAGGCCCATGCCTGCGGAAACCCATGGCGGCAAGGTTATAGGGCTTTCGAGGGCGTCAGGACGCGCGATATCTATGGGGGATGTTTGCGCGTGAGGTGCTCTCGACCGGTCCGTTGATCCTTCGTCCCCCGGTGGAGGCGGACGTCGACGAGGTGGTGCGGACGTGCTCGGATCCGGTGACGGCCAGGTTCATGCCGTTGCTGCCCGACCCGTACGAGCCGCAGCACGCGCTGGAGTACGTGAAGAACGCCCGGGCGAGGTGGGCGGACGGCGGGGCCGAGCACGCGATCACCCTGGACGGCCGCTTCGCCGGGGCGGTCGGGGTGCGCCCGCCGGACGAGTGGGGCGTGGCGCGGCTCGGCTACCTGGTGGCGCCGTGGGCCCGGGGCCGTGACGTGGCGGCGACGGCGGCCAGGGCGGTGACGGACTGGCTGTTCGACCAAGGGGTGCGCCGGGTCGAGCTGGAGGCCGAGGTGGAGAACGTGGCGAGCCTGCGGGTGGCGTACAAGGCGGGCTTTCGCGAGGAGGGGGTGCGGCGGGAGGCGAGGCGGCTGCGCGACGGGCGGTTCGCCGACTTCGTGCTGTTCGCCCGGCTGCGGGGGGAGGCGGTGACGGGGGCGGAGCCGTACCTGCCGTTCTTCGAGGGCGGCGAGCTGAGCGACGGCGTGGTGCGGCTGACCCCCGTGGAGCCGGCCGACGCCGGCGACTACCACCGGATGATGAACGAGCCGAGCGTGGCGGCCTTCTCGCTGGGGCATGCCACGTCGCTGGAGGACGACGAGCGCCGCTGCCGCTACACCCGCTACTGGTGGGCGTCGGGGCAGCGGATCGAGCTGGTGATCAGGGACGCGGCCTCGGGGGCGTTCGCGGGGCACGTGCAGCTGGCGCAGGTGGCGCCACCGCTGGGGCAGGCGATGATCGGCTACTCGCTGCTGCCCGCCTTCCGCGGCAGGGGGTTCATGACGCGGGCGGTCACGCTGCTGACCGGCTGGGCGTTCGCGAACACGCCGCTGCACCGCATCGTGGCCGGCACCGACGTGGCGAACATGGCCTCGCAGGCGGTGCTGCGGCGGGCCGGGTTCGTGCGGGAGGGCGTGCACAGGGAGCTGTTCCCGAAGCCGGACGGCACGCGCGGCGACGACGTGCAGTGGGCGCTGCTGCGCCCGTGACCGGCTCGGGTGGCTGCGGCTGTGGTGAAGCGCGGTGCGGCGCTCTTGCGGTGCGGCGTGGGGGCCGTCGAGGGACCGCCGTGAACTGGTACGGGGCGTTGCGGCGCGGCCCCTGCGGCCGCCCTGAACGCGGCAAAAATCCTGATTTCCTGTTGGGGGGTAGTCAAGGGCGGCGGCGGGGGCGATAGTCAGGGCACCCGCAGGTGAGCGTCGCGTGATCGGGCTGCGCGATCTCGCCCCCCTCCGCTCCGAGGGATCATCGCCATGCCATACAACCGCCTCGACGTCGCCATGCGTGATCTCATCACCTCGTTCTCCTGCCCGGAGGCCGGCGACCTGATCGACCGGCTCGCGCGTGCCGCCGCGGCCGTGGCCGGCACCCCTTACGCGGGGTTCGTCCGGGTGGACGTCCTGCGCCAGGAGGCGAGCTGCGTCCACGTGCACGCCCCGGCCGGCGATCCGCTGCGGCGGTGGCTGGCCGAGTCGGGGGTGACGAAGGAGCTGGCGGCGACGTCGGGGGCGCTGCGGCTGGCGCGGGACGTGTCGGTGGGCGAGCCGGGCTTCCTGGCCACGCCGGTGCCCGTGGTGGCGCGTGACCACATGTTCGTGTGGGTCGCGGGGCGGGGGTTCTGCGACGGGGACGAGCACCTGCTGGGCCGGTTCGCCACGGCGGCGGGGCGGGCGATGGAGGCGGCGTGCGGGATGGAGGCGGCGGTGCGGTTGTTGCGCGGGGTTCGGGCTTTCCGGGCGGCGCAGCAGTGAGGCGCGTTTTTGCGTACGGCCGGATCGCTGGGATAGGGATGACCGGTATCCGGTGTGTTTCGCGGCGTTCCTTCAGGACCGTAGGCGTTTCTTTTCCGAAGAATTTTCCCCATTTACCGGGTTAACCAAGATAATCCCGACATTTCACGAGAAAGCGTAATACGACCTTCACGTCCTGCCTCCTGCCGCGCCCGCACCCCCTACCCTGCCGCCGATCCCGCCTTTCGCCGCCGCTCCCCGCCTCTCCCTCGGCCCTTGACGAAGACCCTGACAGGACGGCTCCGGCGGGCATCAGCCCGACGAGGTTGTCGCCTTTATCCACGGATGAGTCATAAATGGGGAACTAGATGATCATCCTCTTTGCCGGCGGCGTAACCTCGCATCATGGGGACCAGCCGGCCGTTCGCCGGGAGGGAGCAGGAGCTCGGGCACCTGCTCCGCCTCACCCGCGACCCGACCGCTCAGGGGGTGCTCGTCACGGGGCCGCCGGGGGTGGGCAAGAGCGCGCTCGCGGTACGGCTGGCGGGGCGGCTCGGGGGCGCGTTCACGGTCAAGGGGTCCCGGGCGCTGCGCGACGTACCGGGCGGCTCGCCGCCGCCCGCGTACGGGACCGGCTCGGGGTTCGGCGGGCGCCAGTGCTCCCCCGGCCTCGAAGTCCTGACCCTCGTGGACGACGCCCACCTGCTGGACAGCCACTCGGCCGAGACCCTGGCGGCCCTCGTACGCGCCGGCCGGATCCGCCTGATCGCGACCGTGTGCTCGGAGGCGGACACCGGCGGCCCGGTCGTGGAGCTGTGGCGGGACGGACGACTCAGACGGTTCGACGTGGAGCCGCTCGGCGAGGCGGACGTGTCGGCCGTGCTGGCGGCGGCGCTGGGCGGGCCCGCCGACGACACCGCCGTGTCCACGCTGACGGAGCTCACCGGCGGGAACGCGCTGTGGCTGCGCGAACTGGTGCACGCCATGCGAGCCTCTGGATCGCTCCAGCAGTCGGACGGGGTGTGGCGGCTGTCCGGCGACCCGCCGCCGGCGCGCGGGGTGGCCGACCTCGTGGACCACCGGGTGGGATCGTTGCCGGACGGCGCGGCCTCGGTGCTGGAGTACGCGACGTTCGGGGAGCCCATCGGGGTGGGAACGCTGGCGGGCCTGTGCTCGGAGGCGGCGGTGCTGGAGGCGCTGAACCTCGGGGTGATCGAGGTGGCGCGCGAATGGCGCGGGGAGGTGGCGCGGCCGGCCCACCCCCTGTACGGGGAGGCGGCCCGCGACCGATGCCCCGCCGAGCGCCGCACCCGCCGGTATGCCGACCTCGTCGCCGCGGTGGAGTCCGAAACGAAGTCCGCAGCGGAAACCGCGACCGGCGCCGCGGCCGGGGTGACGCACGGAGGGCAGTTCACGGCGCAGGTCGCAGCTGGGACCCCCGTAGAGCCCTCCGTGGAGACGGCTGTGAGCACCACCACGGAGCCGACCTTGGGTGCCACCACGGGTGCACCGGTCAAAGACTCACCGGAAGCCGCCGAAGCCCGCGGGCGCTGTGACACCGCCCGGGTCGCGGCGTGGCGGCTGGCGGGCGGGCTGCGGGCGGACGCCGGAACGCTGGTGGGGGCGTGCAGGCTGGCGGAGGCCGTACACGATCACGCGTCGGCCATCCGGCTCGGGCGAGCCGCGATGCGTGAGGGCGGCGGCGCGAGCGCCGCGATCGGGCTGGCGACCGCCCTGAACGGTGCCGGACGGCCGGACCAGGCCCTCGCGGTGCTCACCGCAGCGGAGGACGCGTGCCACGCGAGGGGCGACGACCAGCGGCGGGTACGCCTGACCCTGGCCAGAGCCCGAACCCTGGCCTGGGGACTGGACCGACTCGGCGACGCACTCGACCTACTGGCCACCACGCACAAGGAACTGCGCGACCCGGAACCAACCCCCGGCTCGGACCCAGCGAGGACGTCTCAAGGCCCGGTCCCGTCCACCCAACAGCCAGGCCGTCAAGACGAGACGGACGCCGACTCAGGCCGTCCACTCCACCGACCGACCGCTCGGCAGATGGGACCGCCAGACGAGACGGACGCCGACCGCGCGACCCAAGGATCGCGGCCGGGCCTGGAACGTGCGGCGCTCCGGCATGAGCTGGCCGTGGAGAGGGCGAGGCTGCTGGCGGAGACGGCGCGCCCCGACGCGGCGCTCAGGACCGTGGAGCAGATCTCGTCGGACCCGAACCCACTCCGTGCGGAGGCCCTGCCGGCGCAGGGCGTAGATCGGCCCCAGACCTCCGGACCGAGCACATCGATCGCCAACCACCACCACTCCCCCACCGCCGGGGCCATCGCACCGCCAGCCGACGACCGGGTGTCTCTGGCGTTGGCACTGGCCTTGTGCCACCAGGGGCGGACCGGCGAAGCGGTGGCGGTGCTTCGTGACGTCCTGCCCGCCGTGCAAGCCGAGAAGCCCCAGAAGCCGCCGAGACCGCGAGAGCCGCGCCTCACCCAAGGCTCGTCACGACACAAGCGGGTGCCTGCGCACGCCGTCGACGCTCTCACCGGAGAGGATCCCGCGCCCCCGTGGACGTCGGCTCACATGACGTGGGCGCTGTGCGGATGGTTCGCCGGCGACCTGGTGGCCGTCGAACGGGCGACCGCCTCCATGGGACCCGGCTGGCCGGGCACGAGCGAGCAGGTACTGGCCCGGGGGCGGCTGGCGATGCTGAGGGGTGAGCTGGGAGCGGCGCTGTTCCTCCTACGAGCTCCGGTCAGGCGTGAGACGCCACTGGCCGCCGCCGAACGCAGGACGGCGTACGCGATGGCACAGGCCCTGCGCGGGGACGCGGCGGGAGCGCGGGCATCGCTGGACATGACAGAGGCACGGGCATCGCCAGACGCGATAGGCGCGCAGGCATCCCTGGGCGCGGCGACAGAAGCGCGGGCGTCACTGGGCACGACAAGAGCACAATCGTCAGCGAACGCGGCGGAGGAGCGGCCGTGGCTGGATCTCCACAGGGTGCAGCCGTCATTGGACGCGGCAGAGGGGCGGCCGTCGCCGAACGTCACCAGGGCACAGCCGCCTTTGGGCGCGGAGCGGCGGGCGTCGCTGGACGTCACCGAGGCACGTGTGTCGCCGGACGCCGCGAGGGCGCCGGTCACATGGACCGCGCTCCGGCACTGGGTGGCCCTGGCCGAGGTGTGGACGCAGGCCGCGGCGGGACGGCGGGCGCGGGCCGTGGATCTGGCTCTGGCCCATGCGGAGGAGTGCCGTGGGGGCGGGCCGTCGTCGTTCGAGGCGGTGGCGTTGCACGACGCCGTGCGCCTGGGCGCACCCGCCAGCGCACTCCCTCGGCTGAGCGCGCTCGCGGCGACACACGACGGCCTGCGGGTACGGCTTGCGCTGCGCCACGCCGACGCCCTGGCCGGGGGCGACGCGGATGCGCTGACGGCGGTGGCCGCCCACTTCGCCGCCGCGGGGCTCGGGCTCTTCGCGGCCGAAGCAGGAGCACAGGCGGAGGCGCTGCGAGCCGGCTCCGTACCGGAGTGGTGCCCCCATTCCGGGTGAGACCGAACGCCGTATCCGATCAGGTCAGCTCACCTTCGCCCTGCCCGGCCACAGGTCAGGACGTGAAGCCCCCCGGCCTCGGTCCCGCTACCACTTTCGGTGCGGGTCCCGCTCCCGGTCCCGGTCCCGGTCGCCGTGTCGGTGCCCTTTCAGTGCGGGTCCTGGGGCGGGGTGAGCTGGAACGAGGCGGGGCAAGGTGAGGCGAGGCGGGATGCTTTGTCCGAGCAAGGGGTGCATGTCCGTGTGGAGTAGCGTGGCCGTTCGTGAGAGTGCTCATCGTCGGCGGGAGCGGGTTCCTGGGCCGCGAGCTCGTACGGTTGTGCGCCGCCGCCGGTCATGAGGTGGGCGCGACCTACCTGTCCGGGACCGGCGCGAAGGCAGCGGGAACGGGTGCCGAGTGGCTGCGGGTGGACGTGCGGTCGCGGGCCGGCGTCGCCGGCGTGGTGGGGGCGTTCGGGCCCGAGGTGACGATCAACGCCGCGTACCGGCAGGCCGAGTGGGCGATCACGGCCGACGGCGCCGCGAACGTGGCGGCGGCCGTCGCGGCGGCGGGTGGGCGGCTGGTGCACGTCTCCAGTGACGCCGTCTTCTCCGGCAGGGCCTTCTCGTACGACGAGTCCTGCTCCCCCGACCCCGTCAGCCCGTACGGGGCGGCCAAGGCGGCGGCGGAGACGGCCGTCAGGGCCGTGCTGCCGGATGCCGCCATCGCCAGGACGTCGCTGATCGTCGGACGCGGCCAGTCGGCGCACGAGGCGCTGGTGCACGCGCTGGCCTCGGGGTCCCGCACGGGTGTGCTGTTCACGGATGACGTACGGTGCCCGGTGCACGTCTCCGACCTGGCGGCGGCGCTGCTGGAGCTGGCGGTACGGGGATACTCCGGCGTCCAGCACGTGGCGGGCGCCGATGCGGTGAGCCGGCATGAGATGGGGGTGCTCATCGCCCGCCGTGACGGCCTCGACGAGGCGCGTCTCTCGACCGGCCGCCGGGCGAACGCCGGGGTGGCCGGGCCGGTGGAGGTGCGGCTGGACTGCTCGGCGACCCAAGGGCGGCTCGGGACCCGTCTGCGTGGCGCCCGTGAGTTCCTGGCACCCTCCGCCGATCCGGCCGCAACCACCCTTTGATCGACTGCGCCCTGCTCGACACCGTCCCTCGACCGGCTCCGTCCCTTGGCCGGCCAAGGATGGGGCCGATCAAGGGCGGAGCCAGTCGAGAAGTGGAGCCGGTCGAGGAGCGGAGCGACCGGGTCAGCGCGCCGCCACAGCGCCCGCGCCCCGGCGATGATCCGGTACGCGGGCGTCAAGGCGGCGACTCGCCGGCTACCCCCGATGCGCCTCGAAGCGCAGCGTCCGGGACACCCCCACCCGCACCGTGGTCCCCGGGGCGATCGTGACGGGCTCGTTCGGCGGGATGTCGTAGAAGTTGGGGTCGCCGGGCGGCTGGATCTGGGTGCCGTTCACCGAGCCCAGATCGACCAGGTTGACGTCCCACCCGTCGAGCGCCACCCGCAGGTGGCGGCGGGAGACCGAGCCGTCGGGGCTGGTCACCTTGGCGGGCCTGGCGTTGCCGCCGGCCACCTCGGGGGCGCGCTCCGGGTCGCGGCCGAGCAGGTAGTCGCTCTCCAGGGGCAGGGCCGTGCCGTCGTCGAGGATGAGGACGCCGAGCGAGGGGCGCGGGCCCTTGTAGGGGACGAGGGTGCGCTGCACGAGGGCGATGCCGCAGACGGCGCAGTAGGGGACGCGGGGGTCGTTGAAGTGGTCGTTCTTGCAGTCGACCCCGTAGACGAGCGGTCGGTCGCCGTGGTCGGCCTGCTGCTGCTCCTGCTGCGGCGGGCCCGGGTCGAAGTGGTCGGGCGGGCCGAGCAGGGGCGGTGCGGGCTGGTCGAAGTGGTCGGGCGCGCCGAGGTGCTGCGGGACCTGCTGGTCGCCGTTGCCGGAGGGCGGCGGCTCGTCGTAGGAGGGGAACTGCTGCGGCTCGGGCAGCGGCGGCGGCTGCTCCTGCTGGTAGGGGGCCTCCTGGTGGAAGGCCGGCTCCTGCTGGAACGGCGGCTCGTGCGGCGCCTGGAACGACGGCTGCTCGGGGGGCTGGTAGGCGGGCTCCTGCGGCGGGAGGTAGGGCGACTGCTCCGGAGGCTGGTAGGAGGGCTGCTCGACGGGCGCGGGCTGGGGGCCCGAGGGCGGCCCGGCCTGGATCGGCGGCTGGTCGGCGAGGGGGTAGGGGGGCCGTTCGACGGGTTGCTGCGCCGGCGGCTGGATCAGGTCGGCTTCCAGGTGGAAGGCGGTGGCGGGCATCTCGCTGGTGAGCGGCCTGGACGGGGCCGGGGCGGCGGAGGCCGCGGGCTGGTCGGTGAGGTCGCCGACGAGGCCGCCGCCGTGGACGATGCCGCCTTCGAAGCGGACCGCGGGGTGCGGGCTGCCGGCGCCGGGCAGGTTGAGCTCGACGCGTTCGACGGTGCTGGTGACGAGGCGATCGGCCCACGTCAGGGAGTCGCTGCCGGCCAGCCGCGTCTCGCCGGCGGCGGTGCCGATGGTGGCCGCGGCCGAGCCCCTGACCAGGACGGCGACGCCGTCGCCGACAGGCCCGGCGACCGCGCACGTGGTGGGGTCGCCGGCCATGTTGGCGGCGAGCACCTGGGCGGCCCTGCGGGCCAGGGCACGGCCGTCGCCGCCGGCGGCGGCCGTCTCGCGCAGCGCCTCGAGCAGGTCGTCGGCGGCGGGCTCGGCCGGGTCGCACACCAGCAGCAGCCCGCCCACGTAGGCGACCAGCCCGTTTCCAGGAAGCGGACGCACCACTCCGAAGCCTTGGCCGCTCATGCGCCCCTCCTCATGACGACCGTGCTGCGCTCATCGGTGCCCTCGCTGCGCTCGGTCACTCAACTCTCCTCCCCGGAAACCGGCGATGTTACGGCACCCGCACTGCCGTGCCGGCCACCAGCCATACGCATACCCAGACGGCGAGGCCGTGTCGCGGGCCCGCCGTCTCGATTCGATGAACCGTGGACCGCAACAAACCTCTTAACTGTGCAAGTTATGGCCAAACAGCACACTATCGGCCAGTCGTCGCATCGCTGAAATCGCCTGAGGCGGCCCCGGAGCCCGAAACTGCTGGACACGACCCTATCCATGGGTCGCCGCAGAAACGAGTGGGACAAATCAGACGCCCGTGAAAACCCGGTTCACATCGGCCGTGGCGAGCACGCCGAAGATCTCGCCGCCGTCCTCGATGAGCAGGTATTCGCTGCCCGGCGCATCGCGCATGGCGTCGATGAGCGCCTCGCCCTCCAGACCGGCCCCGAGCATCATGGCGGGCTCCAGCGACTTGGCCAGGGCGCCGACGTTCACCCATGGCCGGCGGTGCTCGGGGGTGGCCTGGACGGCGGCCTCGCTGACGATGGCCACGGGCCTGCCCTCGTGATCGACGACGACGATCGCGCCCGCCCGCTGCTCGCCGGCCTGCCGCAGCGCCTCGGCCAGCGGCGTCTCGGCGGTCACCGGGATGGCCCTGCGGGCCAGGGCGCGCGCGTTGACCTGCGGGATGCGCTGGCGGATCTTGGCGACGCGCAGCGACTGGCTCGCGCCCATCCAGATGAACGAGGCCAGCACCAGCGGCCACACCAGGTCGGTGAAGTCCAGGTCGCGCCCGCCGGTCAGCGCGGTCGCCACCGGGAAGATCACCAGCAGCGCGGCCAGCACCCGCCCGCCCCAGGCCGCCACGATGGTGCCGGAGCCCGGGTTGCCGGAGAGCTTCCAGACGCCGGCGCGCAACATCCTGCCGCCGTCGAGCGGCAGCCCCGGCAGCAGGTTGAACACGCCGACGATGAGGTTGGCGAACCACAGCTGCCAGGTGAGCACTTCGAGAATGCCCCCGTCGTTGATCACCCAGACGTCGGCGGCCAGGCCGGCGCCGGCCAGCCCCAGCGAGAGCGCGGGGCCTGCGGCGGCGACCATGAACTCCTTGCCCGGCGTCGGCGGCTCCTTCTCGATCTCCGAGACGCCGCCGAGGAGGTAGAGGGTGATCCGGCGGACCGGCAGGCCGTAGGACTTGGCCAGGACGCTGTGGGCCAGCTCGTGCAGCAGCACCGAGACGTACAGCAGCACCGCGAACAGGAACGCGACCCCGTACGCGGCGAACTCGCCGAGGTGGGGCAGCATCTGCCGCATCTGGGGCCCGAACATGACGGTGATGAACGCCGCCACCAGGAACCACGTCCAGGAGACGTAGACCGGAATGCCGAACGGCCTCCCCATCCGGATGCCGGAGAACTCCTGCCGCGGGCTCTGCTCGCTCACCGCACTCCTTGAACGTCCATTTACATGCTGTTGCTGCCTTGATGCTACGCGCCGGATCAGGTGACCCTCGTCCCGCGGGCGTTATTCTGTCGGGCTCTTGACCTAGAGTGCGGTGCATGACGTTGACCGAACCGGTGATCATCGGAGCTCTCTCCCCGTCCCGGGCGGGCGACTTCATGACATGTCCGCTGCTCTACCGCTTCCGGGTGATCGACCGGTTGCCCGAGAAGCCGTCGCAGGCGGCGGTGCGTGGCACGGTGGTCCACGCGGTCCTGGAGCGCCTCTACGACCTGCCCGCGCAGCGCCGTTCGATTCCGGCGGCGCTGGAGCTGCTGGAGCCGCAGTGGCAGCGTTTACTGGCCGAGGAGCCGCACTACGCGCAGATGTTCGCCGACGCGGCCGAGCAGGCGGAGTGGCTGGATCAGGCGCGCGGCATGCTGGAGCGCTACTTCACGCTGGAGGACCCGACCCGGCTGGAGCCGGCCGAGCGGGAGCTCTATGTGGAGGCGGTGCTCGACGGCGGGCTGATGCTGCGCGGCTACGTCGACCGGATCGACGTCGCGCCGACCGGCGAGGTCCGCGTGGTCGACTACAAGACGGGCAGCGCGCCCGGGCCCGACTTCGAGGCCAAGGCGCTGTTTCAGATGAAGTTCTACGCGCTGGTGCTGTGGCGGCTGCGCGGGCAGGTCCCGCGGCTGCTGCAGCTGGTCTATCTGGGTGGCCGGGGCGAGGTGCTGCGCTACGCGCCCGACGAGGCCGACCTGCTGGCCACCGAGCGCAAGGTGATGGCTTTGTGGGCGGCGATCGAGCGGGCGCTGGAGTCGGGCGAGTGGCGGGCGCGCAGGAGCCGGCTGTGCGACTGGTGCGATCACCAGGCGCTCTGCCCGGAGTTCGGCGGCACCCCGCCGCCGGTGCCCGACCGGCAGCCGGGCGACACCGTGCGCAGCAGCCGCCGCGCCGCGACCGACGAGCTCTGACCGCCCGTCACGGACGGCCGGACGGCCCGCGAGCGGAAAGCGGGCCAGGCGCCACGGATCACGCTTATCCTCCCGTGGGAGGAGGTTCCGGGCTTTCACCTGGTCTTACAGTGAAGCGGTGCGCATAGATCGGAGCAGGCTCCACGACACGGTTCTCGCCGGGGTGGTGGCCGCGGCCTCCGTGGCGCAGTTCGTGCTCTACGGGCCCGCCAGGCTCCAGGCCGAGGGGCTGCCTGCCGACGGCGTGCGCGCGCCCGACCCGTTCGGCACGCTGCTGGTGGTGCTGGCGTGCGCGCCGGTGGCCGTGCGCCGCCGCTGGCCGCTGGCGGCGCTGTGCGCGGGCCTGGTGCCGGAGGCGCTGCTCGACCTGGCCGGTTACGGCACGGGCGTGTCCGCGCTGTCGGGCATGGTGCTGCTCTATTCGGTGGCCTCCCACCGGGGGCTGGCGGTGGCGCTGGGGGCGCTGCTGCTCGCGGTGACGACCTACGCGGTCGGCGCGGTGGCGGGCCCGATCAGGGCGTCCGGGCCGAACGAGCACGTGGTCTACGCGGTGGTCCTGGTGGCGGTGTGGGGGGCGGGCCGCAGTCTGCGGTTGCGCCGGGCGTACCTGGAGGAGCTGAAGGACCGGGCGGCCAGGCTGGAGCGGGCGCACGCGGCCGACACCAGGGCGGCGCGGGCCGAGGAGCGCTCGCGCATCGCCCGCGAGCTGCACGACGTGGTGGCCCACCACGTCAGCGTGATGACCGTGCAGGCCGCGGCGGCGCGGCGGGTGCTGGCCACCGACCCCGACCTGGCCCGTGAGGCGCTGTCGGCGATCGAGCACACGGGCCGGCTGGCGATGACGGAGATGCGCAACATCGTCGGCGTGCTGCGCACGGACGCGCGCGCGGAGCTGGGCCCGCAGCCGGGCGTGCGGGATCTGCCGTCGCTGGTCGAGCAGATGCGCGAGGCGGGGCTGCCCACGTCGCTGCGGGTGGAGGGCGAGCCGGTGCCGCTGCCCGCCGGGGTGGACCTGGCCGCCTACCGGCTGGTCCAGGAGGGGCTGACCAACAGCCTGCGGCACGCGGGGGCGGGGGTGAAGGCGGTGGTGACCGTACGCCACGATCCGGGCGAGCTGGACGTGGAGGTACGCGACGACGGGAACGGCGGCGGCCGAAAGGGCGGCGCCAGTGGCGGCGCCAGTGGCGGCGCCAGTGGCGGCGCCAGTGGCGGC
>NZ_BAAAMU010000016.1:97857-133194 GCF_039529435.1 Nonomuraea maheshkhaliensis | reverse complement strand
GTGGTCGCCGGGGCGGCGGCTCTGCTCGGACGGCAGTTCGGCGGGCGTCAGGCCCTGGACGCGGCCCGGGTCGGCGTGGCGCTGCCCAAGCCCGCCACCCCCGCCAAGCCCCTCCCCGCGGGCACGGACCTGCGCATCCGCGGCCTGTCGCCGTTCGTCACCCCCAACAGCGACTTCTACCGCGTCGACACCGCGCTCGTCGTCCCCCAGGTCGATCCGAACGACTGGAGCCTGCGCATCCACGGGCTGGTGGACCGCCCGGTCGAGCTCACCTACGCCGACCTGCTGAAGATGCCGCTCACCGAGGCCGACGTCACCCTGACCTGCGTCTCCAACGAGGTCGGCGGCCCCTACGTGGGCAACGCCCGCTGGCTCGGCGTTCGGATGGCCGACGTGCTGCGCCAGGCGGGGCTGCGTTCCGACGCCGACATGCTGCTGTCCACCTCGGCCGACGGCTTCACCTGCGGCACTCCGGTCGACGTGGTGATGGACGGCCGCGACGCGCTGTTCGCGGTCGCGATGAACGGCGAGGTGCTGCCGGTGGACCACGGCTTCCCCGTGCGCCAGGTGGTGCCCGGCCTGTACGGATACGTCTCGGCCACCAAGTGGGTGGTGGACATCAAGGTGACCAGGTTCGACGCCGACGAGGCGTACTGGACGCCCAGGGGCTGGTCGGAGAAGGGGCCCATCAAGACGCAGTCGCGCATCGACGTGCCGGCCTACGGCGACTCGCTGAAGCCCGGTCGCACCACGATCGCCGGCGTGGCCTGGGCCCAGCACACCGGCGTGGACGCCGTCGAGGTGCGGGTGGACCGGGGGGAGTGGCGGCAGGCGAAGCTGGCCGCCGTGCCGGGGCCCGACACGTGGCGGCAGTGGTCGATCGACTGGGACGCGACGGCGGGGGAGCACACGCTGGAGGTGCGGGCGACCGACGCCCACGGGCGCACGCAGACCGACCGGCTGGCGCCGCCCGCTCCCGACGGGGCGACCGGCTGGCACGCCGTCACCGTCCGAGTGGGCTGAGGTTTGCCGCGTTTGCCCAGGTAAGCGGGATGATCGGGGCGGAGGATTTCGCCGACTTCGCCTCGTGGCCCTCGTGTCGCCTCTACGATCGTTCGTCGAGCATGACAGGAGGCAGGCCGTGTTCCGCGAGCGCAAGCCGAGTGTCCCGCGCGCCCTTCCGGGGGTGGCCTACAACCCGATCGTGGCGGACGGGGTGCGGTGGCTCGACTACGAGCGGGCCGCCGAGCCCGTCCCCGACGACAACGACCCCGCATCCGATGATCGCCACCCCGGGCCAGGCGATCGCCACCCCGGGCCCGAGGATCGCCACTCCAGGCCAGGAGAGCGCCGCTCCGGGCCCCGCGAGTGCCGCTCTGAGGGCGGCGCGGGCCCGCACATCCTGGAGTTGCCGGAGGACGACTGGTTCGACCTGCCGCACCGACCGCCCAGCCTGGCCCGCAGCCGCCCGTACGGAGTGCCGGGAGGGCTCGCCGAGCCCGACCCGCAGGTGGAACGGGACCTGGCCGACGCGCTGCGGCCGGGGGCCCGCTTTCCCGACCCGCGCGGCACCTGGGTGCGCCTGGTCAACGGCTCAGGGCCCGCCGACGACCCGTTCCGCGCCTCCAACGCCGCCGACTGCGCGCTGGCCGTGCTGTCCACCTGGCACGGCGAGCCCGCGACGGCCGCGCCGCGGCTGCCCGAGTACGACCGGATCGGCCGGCCCGCGCTGACCGGGGAGCGGGGCAGCGTGGCCAGGATCGAGCGTTGGGTCGGGCACCGGTTGCAGTACGCGGGCCAGGGGCGGCACGCGTACCCCATGATCGAACGGCGGCTGCTGGACGCGGGCCACGGAGCCGCCGCGGTCATCGTGGTGCGCTGGCCAGGGGGCGGCTCGCATGCCTGGAACGCGGTCAACTTCGACGGCGAGGTGATCTGGATCGACGCGCAGCGGGGTCACATGTCGGTCGAGCCGCCGTACCGGACGGTGACCGGGGTGTTCTGCGTGATACTCGACCGCGGGGGGCGGCCGCGATGACCATGGAGACGATGACCATGGAGGAGGCCAGGGCGCTGGCCGAGGAGTACTTCAACGGGGCCCGCGTCGGGGATGAGCCGCTGCCTGTGGGCGTGTACGCGTTCGACGGCGGTTACGTGGCCTGGATCCGGGACCTGGAGCCCGACGACCCCGCCAGGCTGCCGGAGACGGCCGGGGGCGGATGCGTGGTCATCGACCGGGTGACGGGCGAGGTGGTGGCCAGGCCGCTGCTCGACCCGGAGACCGTGGCCGAGCTCTGGCCGGGCCGCACTCCCCGCTGACCCGCACCAGAGGGCCCGCTCACCGTGAACCCTGACCGCTTCCCGACGTCGCGGTCTCACCTGACTCCCTGGCCGCATTGCGGGGTTGCGGCATCACGTTCCGTGACGTCGAGGCCGGGCGCCGCCCCCATGAGACACCCGGCCTCCTCTGTGCCTTCTATCCGGATATTTCTGCTTTATTCGACTACGGGCCTTTCGTCCGGCTCATCCCGCCGCGAGCGACGCGACGATCGACGCCCGCGCCGCGCGCCGGCCGGGAAGCACCGCCGCCAGCACGCCCGCCACCCCCGACAGCGCCACGAGCAGCACGATCGACGCGAACGGCACATCCAGCAGGGCCCCGTCCAGCATCGCCCGTATCGCGGCCCAGCCGAAGACGACCCCGAGCACGACGCCCACCAGCGCCCCCACCAGCCCGAGCACCAGCGCCTCGATCGACAGCATGCGGCGCAGCTGCGGCCGGGTCAGGCCCAGGGCCCGCAGCATGGCCGACTCCCTCGTCCGCTCGTGGACCGACAGCGAGAGCGTGTTCGCGATCCCCAGCAGCGAGATCAGGACCGCCAGCCCGAGCAGCCCCGTGATGATCATGAGCAGCATGTCGAGGGTCTCGTCGAACTGCCCGCGTACCTCCGTCGAACTGCTCACCCGCACGGCCGGATAGGCGGCGACGGCGGCGTCCACCACCGCGCGGGCCCGTTCGGCCGCCACCCCGTCCTTGATGCCGATCATCACCAGCGAGTCGGGCACCGCGCCGAAGTACGCGTCGAAGGAGCGTTCAGCGAGCGTGACCGGCGGCAGCGACGACTGGTCGCCGTCGAGCAGCGCGACCACCTCCAGCGACACCGTCCCGGCCCGTTCGGTCCGCAGCTCCACCGTGTCGCCCACCCGCACGCCGAGCCGGGCGGCCGAGCTGGCCTCCAGCGCGGCTCGGCCCGGGCCGAGACCGCTCAGGGAGCCGGAGACGACGTGCGGCTCGACGGGCCCCGTGAAGGTCCCCGCGATCGCGTGCCGGCCCGCCACCGTCGCGTCGGCCTGGCGGATCTGCGTCACGGACGCCAGCTCCGGCCTGCCGCGCAGCCCCTCCGCCACCGAGCGCGGGATGACCGCGTCGCGCTTCTGACTCGCCAGCAGGTAGTCCATCGGGAACTGCTCGTCGAGCTTGGCCGTCATCGTCAGCCGGGTGGAGGCGGTCACCACCGAGATCAGCGTCATCAGCGTCACTCCGATCGTGAGCGCCACCATGGTGGTCGCGGCCCGCTTGGGGTTACGGCCAGAATTGTCCACCGCCAGGCGGCCCGGCACCCCGAACAGCCTGCGCGGGATCCAGCCCACCAGCGCGCTCAGCGGCCTGACCAGCACCGGGCCCAGCACGAGCACCGCCAGGAACGTCAGCGCGCCCCCCGCCATGCCGACGAGCAGCGTGATCTGCTGCCCGGGCACGAGCACGAACGCGCCTGCTCCGGTCGTGCCGAGCCCCGCCAGCAGCAGGATCGCGGCCACCACGGCGCGCGCCGGACCTGAGCGGAACTCCGGCTCCTCGCTCTGGCCGCGCAGCGCGGCGATCGGCGGCACCCGCGTGGCCGACCTGGCAGGCAGCAGCGCCGCGCCGACCGTGACCAGCAGGCCGACGGCCAGGCCGGTCGCGATCGTGGCCGGCGTGAGCGCGATGCCCGCGTTCGCAGGCAGCGGGGAGTCGACCGCGCGCAGCACGGCCAGGGTGGCCGCGGCCAGGCCGTACCCGATGAGCAGGCCCAGCGCGGAGGCCAGCGCGCCCACGACGGCCGACTCCAGCACGATCGAGCCGAACACCTGCCCCCGCGTGGCTCCGACGCAGCGCAGCAGCGCCATCTCCCGCGTCCGCTGGGCGACGAGGATGGCGAAGGTGTTGTAGATGACCAGCGCGGCCACCAGCATCGCCACGACGCCGAACAGCAGCAGCCCCGTCGTGAGCATGGCGGTCTCCGTCCCGGCCGCCCTGGCCAGGTCGTCGGCCAGCTCCGTGCCCGTCTTGACCTGGTACGAGCCGCCGGCGGCCACCGCCTCCTTCACCGCCTCCTTCAGACCGGGCCCGCCGCCCGCGACGTCGATCTCGGCGTACCCCTTCGCGCCGGTCATGCGCCGGGCCACGTCCGGGGTGAAGCCGACCGCGCCGGTGAAGGCCAGTGTCTGGTCCACGCCGGTGTCGATCAGGCCGACCAGCCGGAACCGGTGCCCGTTCTCCTTGCCGTCCAGCACCGTGATCGTGTCGCCGAGGCGGAAGCCCTGGGCCTTGGCGGTGTTCTCGTCCAGCACGGCGGCCTGGTCGTCGGTGCCCGGGCCGGTGCCGGCGACGACGTTCGTGCGGTCGAGCGGGCCTGTGACGATCGACAGGGCGGTGGTCGGCACGTCGCCCACCGTCTTGCCGTCCTTGCCCAGGACGGGCGCGCTGCCGCGGATCAGACCCTCGGCCCGCGTCACGCCGGGCAGCGCCCTGATCCGTTCCAGCGCCTGCTCCGGCAGCCGGCCTCCGGCCGGCCCCGGCAGCACGGCCACGTCCACCTTGTCCGCGTCGGCCGTCACCCGCTGCGCGAAGCCGGCCTGGGCGGTGTCGTTCAGCACGAACGTGCCCGCGATGAAGCCCACCCCGAGCATGATCGCCAGAGACGTGAGCAGCAGCCTCAGCCGGTGCGCGCGCAACCCGGCCAGCGCGGCCCTCAGCACCGCACACCTCCGGCGAGCGTGATCCCCATGCCTCCGGCCGGCCCGGTCCTCAGCACGTCACGCCTCCAGCCGGACGAGGGTGTCCAGCACGGACTGCGGCGTCGGCGCGCTGACCTCGGTGACGAGCTCGCCGTCACGCAGGAACACCACCCGGTCGGCGTACGCGGCCGCCACCGGGTCGTGCGTGACCATGACGATGGTCTGGCCCAGCTCGCGCACGGACGCGCGCAGGAACGACAGCACCTCGGCGCCGCTGCGCGAGTCCAGGTTCCCGGTGGGCTCGTCGGCGAAGATCACCGCGGGCTTGCTGATCAGCGCCCTGGCCACCGCCACCCGCTGCTGCTGGCCGCCGGACAGCTCGCCCGGCCGGTGTCCGAGCCGGTCCTTCAGCCCGACGGTCTCGATGACCCGGTCGAACAGCGTCTGGTCGGCCAGGCGGGCGGAGATGTCCAGCGGCAGGCGGATGTTCTGCTCGGCCGTCAGCGTGGGCAGCAGGTTGAACGCCTGGAAGACGAAGCCGATCCGCTCCCTGCGCAGCAGCGTGAGCTGCCGGTCGGTCAGCCCCCTGAGCTCCACGTCGCCGATGCGCACGGTGCCGGACGTGGCGGCGTCGAGGCCGGCCAGGCAGTGCATCAGCGTGGACTTGCCCGAACCCGACGGGCCCATGATGGCGGTGAACGCCCCCGTGGCGAAGGACACGGTCACGCCGCGCAGGGCGTGCACCCGGGCGTCGCCGGAGCCGTACACCTTGGACAGATCGGTGGCCACGACGGCGGGCGGGGCCTGGCGCCGGGTCTCGGTGAGCGTCACGTTCACTCCTCGTACGCGAAATTTCAACGCGACCCACGCTAAGAGTGGAAATTTCGTGATTCATGGGCCCTGAGGAGGGACTTCAGCTGCGCCGGCAGATGACCCCGGTCAGACCTTCGGCCGAGGGGAGGGCACGATCAGACCGGCTTCGTACGCGTACACCACCACCTGCGCCCGATCCCGCAGCCCCAGCTTGGCCAGCACCCGCCCCAGATGCGTCTTCACCGTCGCCTCCGCCACCTCCAGGCGGCCCGCGATCTCCATGTTGGACAGGCCGCGCGCCACCATGAGCAGCACCTCGCGCTCGCGCGGCGTCAGCTCGGCCGCCGAACGCACCGGCTCCTCGGCGGGCAACTGCGCGGCGAAGCGGTCGAGCAGCCGCCGCAGCGTGCTGGGCGAGACCACGGACTCGCCCGCGTGCACCGTCCTGATGGCGCTGACCAGGTCGTCCGGCGGCACGTCCTTCAGCAGGAACCCGGCCGCGCCCGCCTTGACCGCCGCGAAGGCGTACTCGTCGAGGTCGAACGTGGTCAGGATCAGCACCTTGGGCCCGTCGATGCGCCGGGTGGCCTCCAGCCCGTCCATGGACGGCATGCGTACGTCCATGAGCACCACGTCCACCTCGGTGCCGCGCAGGATCTCCAGCGCCGTGGCGCCGTCGGCGGCCTCCGCCACCACCTCGATGTCCGGCTGCGCGCCCAGCACCATCCGGAACCCGGCCCGCAACAGCTCCTGGTCGTCCACCAGCATCACCCGGATCACGCCGCCTCCTTCGCCATCGGCAACCTGGCCAGCACCTCGAACCCGCCACCCTGCCGGGGGCCCGCCGACACGGCGCCGCCGTACATGCCGACCCGCTCGCGCATCCCGATCAGGCCGTGCCCGTCGGAGCTCACCGGAGCCGCCGCGCCCCGGCCGTCGTCCACCACCCGCACGACCAGCTCGGGACCGCTGTAGTCGATCTCCACGCTGGCCCTGACGCCGGGGCCGCCGTGCTTGAGCGCGTTCGTCAGCGCCTCCTGGACGATGCGGTAGACGGCCAGCTGCTGGCCCTCGGGCAGCTCGGCCGGCACCCCGCCGACGCTCAGCCGGGCGGGCACGGCCGAGCCGCGGACGAGTTCCTCCAACTGGCCCAGACCCGGCTGCGGGGTGTAGTCGGTGCTCGCGGTCTCGTTCTCCCGCAGCACCCCCACCAGCCTGCGCATCTCGGCCAGGGCCGCGCGGCCGGTCTTGGAGATGGTCTTGACCGCCAGCCTGGCCTGCTCGATGTCGCGGTCCATGGCGAAACCCGCGCCGTCGGCCTGCACCACGATCACGCTCACGTTGTGGGCCACGACGTCGTGCAGCTCCCTGGCGATCCTGGCCCGCTCGGCCGCGGCGGCCATCCTGGCCTGCTGGTCGCGCTCGCGCTCCGCCCTTTCTGCCCGTTCCTCCAGGCTCTCCAGGTAACGCCTGCGGGTGTTGGCGTACAGGCCGGTCAGCCAGACCGTCACCACGAAGACAGAACCGCTGAAGAACATCCCGAACGTCGGATCCGACCAGTGGACCAGCGCCAGGAACACCCCCACCTCCGCCACCAGCCCCGCCGCCAGCGCCCAGCGGAACGAGCACCGGTAGGCCACCGCCCAGAGCGCCACCAGCACCGCCAGGTTGGCGGGCAGCGGATCCACCCCCGCCAGCCACTGGCCGAAGCTGATCAGCGAGACGGTGGCGAAGCAGCCCAGCGGCCGGCTCCGCCACACCAGCGGCGCCAGCAGCGCCGCCGACAGGGCCAGGTAACCGGCCACGCCGAGATAAGGGCTCCCGTCCTGAGCGGCGCCTGGTGGAGGCCCGTTCAGCGCGTACGGCACCGCCAGCAGGGCGCACAACAGCGCCAGAGGGGCCACACCGGCGACGGCCGCCAGCTTCTCGTGGCGCCTGGACCACGCCCGTACGCTCCCGAACACATCATCACGATATGTAGCCCCGGCGCGGCCTTGGTCCGCCTGGAGGGTGAAGTGCGGGTACGACCCAGGTCTTACATGGCTTTGCCCTTACATGGGGCTTACGGTGAGTTTGGCATCCTTCATTACCGGGAGCGCCCTTCGCGGGCGAGTAAAGGGAGATCGTGATGGCGGATCATGATCGAGACGCCGGGTCGCGCGGCGAAGAGGAAGCGCCGCGCGACCCGACCCAGGAGCCGCGCGAGCCGGCCCAGCTCAGGTACGGGGAACAGGCGGACCGCCCGTACGCCGACCTCCCGCCCACCCAGCCGATCGCTTCCCACTGGGAAGAGCCGCCTCCCTCTCCTTCCGGTGGCTTCTTCCGCCGCCGACGAACCCAGATCACCGCCGCGGCCGTCGCCGGCCTGATCGCCGGCGGCCTCCTCGGCGGCCTCACCGTCGCCTCGGCCACCGACCACGACCACGACCGGTTCGATGTGTGGCTCGAACACGAGAACCGCTGGCGCGCCCCGGACGGCCTGCGCATGCCGGAACGCATGAACCGGGGCTGCTACCGCACGGACGACGCGTTCTCCTGCGTCGCCCCACCACCCCGCTTCGACGAGGACGACGACTAGCCCCTCGAAACCGAGCCGCGGCTGAAACCGGGAGATCCGTCGGGCGGGCTCTTTAGCATGGGCCGGTGCCGAACCCCGATCCGACACCGGAAGAGCTGGCCCGTCACGTGCGTCAGGCACGCTCGATCACCGAGGTCGTGTCACTGCTCGGACTGAAGAACTCGGGTGGCCGCCGGGCCGGGCTGAAGCGGGAAATAGCCGATCTCGGCCTCGACACCCGGCATTTCCGGCGTGCGGGCCCGACCAAATACACCGATGAGCTCCTGTCCGCAGCGGTGGTGGCATCGGCGAGCGTCAATGAAGTGCTCGATCGCCTTGAGATCCCGCGTAGTGGTGGGGCGCATTCGCATATCAGTCGTCGCATCAAAGCCCTGGGGCTTGATATATCGCATTTCACCCACTCTGCCGGGGTCGACGTGAGTCTTTGCGCGCAGTTCGACCGCGACACTCTCGAACGGGCGGCAGGCGGAGCCAGGAGCGTGCGTGAGCTTCTGGGCCGGCTGGGGGTGGCCGAGAGCCGGCGGAACCGGGAAGACGTCCGCCGGCAACGGCGCGAGGCCGGCGGTCCGGCGCCTGACGGCTACCGGCGCGTCGAGCTGAGCGAGAGCGACGTCAGAGCCGCGGCCGCGGCGTCACGGTCGCTGGCGGCCATGATGCGCCGGCTCGGCCTTCCGGTCGGGGAGCCGAACCGGCGCAGGCTCCAGCGCGCCATCGCCCGCCACGGGACCGACACCGCGCATTTCCACCGCCGGCTCACCGGCTCGTCGGCGACCGGGACCCGCCGGGACCCGGCGGCCGTGCTCACGCGGCGCCCGCGCGGCGCGGGCCGCACCCCGGGGGCGGTCCTGCGGCGCGCCCTGCGTGCCGTCGGGGTGCCCGTGGCCTGCGCGAAGTGTGGAATCGGCGACACCTGGCAAGGAGAACCGCTCATCCTTGAGGTCGATCATGTCAATGGCGATCCACTCGACAATCGCCGGGAGAACCTGAGACTTCTGTGCCCCGACTGTCGCTCGCAAACGCCGGCATTCGCCGGGCGAAACAGGAACAGAACCGGTGGACAGATGTGCGGGCGGGGGGACTCGAACCCCCACAGTGTCTCCACCAACAGGACCTAAACCTGCCGCGTATGCCATTTCGCCACGCCCGCGCAGCTCCCGCCTCAGCGGGCTTGAGACAGTTTAGCGCTCGAAACAGAAGGGGACGGCCCATCACCTTCTTCACGGCGATGACAAGGGGCGACAAGGCGAGCGCCGAGGAAAGGCGACAGGCCCTCCGGGAATGGAGGGCCCGTCGGGTCAGAGGAGGCCGAGCTTCTTCTTGAGCGAGGCCACGTGGCCCGTCGCCTTCACGTTGTAGAGGGCCTGCTCCACCTTCCCGTCCCCGTCGATGACGAACGTCGAGCGGATGACGCCCACGACCTCCTTGCCGTACAGCTTCTTCGTGCCGTACGCGCCGTAGGCCTGGTGGACGGTGAGGTCGGGGTCGGACAGCAGGGGGAAGGTCAGCGCGTCGCGCTCGGCGAACTTGGCCAGCTTGGCCGGCTTGTCCTTCGACACGCCGAGGACGACGAAACCTTCGGCGGTGAGCTGGTCGAGGCTGTCGCGGAAATCGCAGGCCTGCTTGGTGCAGCCGGGGGTCATCGCGGCGGGGTAGAAATAGAGGATCACCCGCTTGCCGCGGTAGGTCTCCAGGGAGACGGTGCCGCCGTCAGCGGTGGGTAGCGTGAACTCGGGCGCGGCGTCGCCGGGCGCGAGCTTGGTTTCTGTCAATTGGCCCTCCTGAGTTCTTCCCGCCAACCTACCGGCCTGGCCGCCGTGCCGTACGGCGTGCCGACCTGACAGACTGATCACGACCAGAACGGACGAAGCCCAGCACGGCACGCGGCGCCGGGCACGCGTACGGTCGAAAGGAGAGCCATGGCTGACACCGATCCCGACGAGCTGGAGCGGCGGATCGCGCGGACGCGCGCGGAGTTGGCGCAGACGGTCGACGCCATTGCCGACCGGGTGAGCCCCAAGCGGGTCGCCGAGCGTACGGTGGCGGACGTCAAGATCAGGGCGGGGAACTTCGTCGCCTCCGTGGGTGACGCGCTGGGGGTGACGCCGCGGCCGGTGCCCTACGACGGGGAGGAGCCGGATCGGCTCTGGGAGGACGAGCGGCCCGACATGGGTCCTGTGCTGATCGCGGTGGGCGCGGCGCTGGTCGTGGGGGCGGCCGTCGTGCTGTGGCGGCGCAGGCGCAATCGCCGTTGAGCGGTTCACGCGTTCCCGGGGCCGGCCGTTGAACGGTTGACGTGCTCCGGGGCCTGTCGACGTGCTCCGGGAGTCAGAGGAAGGTCTGGCCCTCGCCTCGGTACGTCGGCACGGTCTCGACCAGGGTGTCGCCGTCCACGAGGTGGAGCGCGTCGAAGCGTTCGCACAGCTCGCCCGCCTTGGCGTGCCTGAACCACACCCGGTCCCCGATCCGCAGCTCCGCGGCGGCCTGGCCGATGAGCGGGGTCTGCACCTCGCCCGCGCCCTCGTCGGGCGCGTAGCGCAGGCCGGCGGGCAGGTACGGCTGGGGCAGGCGGCTGGGCCCGGCCGAGCCGGAGGCCGGGTAGCCGCCGCCGAGCACGGTCACCGTCTCCATGTCGGGCCGGCGGACCACGGGCAGGGCGAAGAGGGCGGCCGGGCGGCCGGTGAAGCGGCGGTAGAAGTCGAACAGCCTGGGGTGGAAGAGCCCTGAGCCGGCCGCCACCTCGGTGATGGCCTTCTCGCGTACGGTGCGCTCCACGGAGCCGGTGCCGCCGCCGTTGACGAATTCGAGATCGGTGTACTGGCGTACGGCGTTCACGATGCGTCCGCGCCGGACGATGAGCTCTCTGGCGGAGCGGGCCTGCATGAGCCGGATGAGGCGGGTGTAGACGGCGTTGCCCGGCGGGTCGTCGCCGAGGCCGGCGATCTGCGACTCGTACGCCATCAGCCCGGCCAGCCGGAACCCGGGGCGCTTGGCGATGCCGGCGGCCAGGTCGGCGGCCTGGTCGGGCTCGCGGACGGGGGAGCGCAGCGCGCCGGCCCTGAACCGTCCGCCGAGGGCGAGGTAGCCGGCGTCGATGTCGAGGCAGGTCCTGAGCTCGGCGCGCGAGTGCACGTGGGCCACGGCGGCGTCGATGAAGTCGAGGTGGGCGGCCGAGTCGATGGTGACGGTGATCCGCCGGGCGGCGTCCTGGTCGGCGGCCAGGGCGGCGAGGGCGTGCCGGTCGGCCGTGGGGTAGGCGACGAGGATGTCGGTGAAGCCGTGGCCGGCCAGCCAGAGCGCCTCGGGCAGGGTGAAGGCCATGATGCCCTGAAAGCCGTCCATGGCCAGGACGCGTTCGAGGACCGCCCGGCTGCGGATGGATTTGCTGGCGACCCGGATGGGCTTGCCGGCGGCGCGGCGGACGAGGTCGGCGGCGTTGGCGCGCATGGCCGCCAGGTCGAGGATCGCGAACGGCGCTTCCAGGGCCGCTGTGGCTCTGTCGTAGCGCTGGCGGTCATCCATACCAGCAGCGTAACGACATATCGGGCAAATGAATATGAGGCTTGTTCGTGTTGATCGTCGTCCCCGTAATGATCGGGCAAATGGGCGGCGAGGGCGCGGTTCAGGTCATGCGGGATCCATGTACGTCTGTCGTTGTGATGACCACGCTTCAGCAGATACTGCCCGGTGCCGCCGTCACCCCGCGGCACACCGGGCTGCGCCGGGCGAACAGGGCGTTGCGGCCGGCGCGTACCGTTCCGGGGGCCCTGGTCGCGCTGACGCTGGCCGCCGGGCTGGGGGTGACCGCGGCCGAGGTGGTCTCGGGGCTGCTCGGCGCGCCGCTCGGCTGGGTGCCGGTGAACGAGGCGGTCGATCTCGCCACGAAGAGCACGTGGCCGGAGCTCGCCACGCCGTCCCTGGTCACGTCGGGGGCGGGCGTGCTGATGCTGCTGCTCGCAATCGTGCCGGGCCGGTCGAGGACGGTGCCGGTGGAGACGTCCGACCCGCTGATCGTCATCGGGATCACCCGCTCAGGACTGCGCCGCACGCTCCGCGCCGCCGCCCAGCAGGTGGCGGGGGTGGACAAGGCCCGGGTACGCCTGCGCCGGCGCACCATCGAGGTCACGGTCGTGACGAGCGCGGAGAGCTCGGGCCAGATGTTGCGGCAGGTCGGGGTCGCGGTGGGGGACCGCCTGGCGGGCGTGGGCACCCTCGGGACCGGCGAGGTCGTGGTACGCCTGCGCAGGAGGTCCGCGTGATGGGCTCTCCGGTACGGCGGGAGCGCCGGGTGATCTGCCGGGACAGCGGGAGGCGGGACAGCGGGAGGTACGTCTGATGCGTCAGTACACCGGGAATCGGGTCGGGCTGGCGATCGTCGGGGCGACGCTGCTGGGCCTCGGCGGGTACGCGTGGCTGCGCGGCGAGGACCGGTTCCTCGGCCTGCCGCCGGGCGCCAGGGTGCTGCCCGCGCAGGCGTACCGGACGCTGGCGGAGGAGCCGTGGCCGCTGTGGTTCCTGGCCCTGGGCCTGCTGCTGCTGGCCCTGGTCTGCCTGCGCTGGCTGCTGCTGTGCCTGGGCTGGGGCCGCAGGGGCACGCCCAACGGCACGGGCACGGCCATGCTGTTCGTGGGCCTCAAGGGCGTGGAGGGGCTGGGCCGGGCGGGGGTCAGAGTCGCCGAGGACGGGCTGCGCATCTCGCTGACCTGCCCGGCGGCGGCCGACGTGGGCGCGGTGGTGGGCAAGCTGGACGGCGACATCGTCGGCCGGATCCGGCGGGAGGTCCGCGATGACGAGGCCCCCGCCGTCGTACGGCTGCACGTGCGCCGCCCGGCCGGCGCCCGGTCACGTTGACGGCAGAGCCGGCGCCCGGTCACGTTGTCGGCCGAGCCGCCGTCCGGTCAGCACTCGATCACGTTGACGGCCAGGCCGCCGCGTGAGGTCTCCTTGTACTTGTCCAGCATGTCCTGCCCGGTGATGCGCATCGTCTTGATGGCCTTGTCGAGCGCCACGTAGTGCCGCCCGTCGCCGCGCAGGGCGATCCTGGCGGCGGTGATGGCCTTGTTGGAGGCGACCGCGTTGCGCTCGATGCACGGGATCTGGACCAGGCCGCCGATCGGGTCGCAGGTCAGCCCCAGGTTGTGCTCGATGCCGATCTCGGCGGCGTTCTCCACCTGCTCGGGGGTGCCGCCGAGCACCTCGGTGAGGCCGGCGGAGGCCATGGAGCAGGCCGAGCCCACCTCGCCCTGGCAGCCCACCTCCGCGCCGGAGATCGAGGCGTTCTCCTTGAACAGCACGCCGATCGCGCCGGCCGTCAGCAGGAAGCGGACCACGCCCTCGTCGTCGGCGTGGGGGACGAAGCGGGTGTAGTAGGTCAGGACGGCCGGGATGATGCCGGCGGCGCCGTTGGTGGGGGCGGTGACGATGCGGCCGCCCGCGGCGTTCTCCTCGTTGACGGCGAGGGCGAAGAGCGTCACCCAGTCCATGGCCTGGAGCGGGTCCTTCTCGGCCGGCTCCGACTGCAGGCGGCGGTGCAGCTGGTTGGCGCGGCGCTTGACCTTCAGGCCGCCGGGCAGGACGCCCTCCTTGGAGATGCCGCGGCGCACGCACTCGGACATCACCCGCCACAGGTTGAGCAGGCCCTCCCGGATCTGCTCCTCGGTGCGGCCGAAGGCCTGCTCGTTCTCCAGCACGAGGGCGGAGATCGACAGACCCGTGTTGGAGCAGTGCTTGAGCAGCTCCTCGCCGGTGGTGAACGGGAAGGGCAGCACCGTGTCGTCGGGCTTGATGCGGTCGGCGCCGGTGGCCTGCTCGTCCACCACGAAGCCGCCGCCGACGGAGAAGTAGACCTTCTCCTTGATCGGCTCGCCGGAGGCGGCGTAGGCGGTGAAGCGCATGCCGTTGGGATGTTCCGGCAGCGAGATCTTGCGTTCGAAGACGAGGTGCTCGCCGACGACGAACGGGATCTCGTGCGTGCCGTAGAGCTTGAGCGTGCCGGACTCGCGCATCGCGGCGATGCGGGCCTCGACGCTGTCGACGTCCACCAGTTCGGGCTTCTCGCCGGACAGGCCGAGCAGGACCGCCTTGTCGCTGCCATGGCCCTTGCCGGTCAGGCCGAGCGAGCCGTACAGGATGGCCTCGACCCGGGCAACCCGGTCGAGCAGGCCGTCCTCGTGCAGGCCGCGGGCGAATTTGTGCGCGGCGGCCATCGGGCCGCCGGTGTGGGAGCTGGACGGTCCGATACCGATCTTGAACAGGTCGAAGACGCTGATCGCCATTGATGTGCGCCCTTCTTGGGGGCCGGGGCCCGGCCGTGCGGGCCCCGGCGGTGGGTCAGGACTCGCTGCCCTTGGTGAGCGCTGTGTACTCCTCGGGCGTGAGCAGCTCTTCGGTGTCGCCTTCCACGCGCACCTTGAACATCCAGCCCTCGCCGTAGGAGTCGCTGTTCACCAGGCCGGGGTCGTCCACGACGGCCTGGTTGACCTCCACGATCTCGCCGCCGACCGGCGCGTAGATCTCGTTGACCGACTTGGTCGACTCCACCTCGCCGACGGAGTCGCCCCGCTCGATGGTCGAGCCGACCTCGGGGAGCTGCACGTAGACGACATCACCAAGGGCCTCGGCGGCGAAGGCCGTGATGCCGACGGTCACGGTGAGGCCGTCTTCGAGCCCGGCCACCCACTCGTGCTCCTTGGTGTAGCTCAGGTCGTCAGGGATGTTGCTCACTTGTTCCTCCTGTAGAAGGGCAGCTCGACCACGTCCATAGGTTCATGGCTGCCCCGGATGTCCACGGCCAGGCCTGTTTCCGCACCGGTGTCCACGTAGGCCATCGCGATCGGCTTGCCCAGGGTCTGGGAAGGCGCGCCGCTGGTGACCACGCCGACGACGGCGCCGTCTTTCGTGACCGGGTAACCGTGGCGCGGCACCCGGCGGCCCCGCGCGACCAGGCCGACGAGCCGGCGTCGCGGCGTGTCGTCCTTGACCGCCTCGAGCGCCGACCTGCCGACGAAGTCACCGGGCTTGTCGAATTTCACCACCCGGCCCAGCCCCGCGTCGAACGGAGTGAGGCCGGCGTGCAGCTCGTTGCCGTAAAGAGGCATGCCGGCTTCGAGCCTGAGCGTGTCGCGGCTGGACAGGCCGGCGGGCTTGAGCCCGTACGGCTCCCCGGCCGCCGTGAGGGCGTGCCACAGCGGCACCGCGTCGTCGTTGGCGACGAACAGCTCGAACCCGTCCTCGCCGGTGTAGCCGGTACGGGCGATGAGGGCCTGCCGGCCGTCCACCACGCCGGGCAGCCCGGCGTAGTACTTGAGCCCGGCGAGGTCGGCGTCGGTGAGCGTGGCCAGGATCTCCTGCGAGCGGGGCCCCTGGACGGCGATCAGCGCGTACTGGTCGGACCGATCCTCGACGACCACATCGAACGCCTTAGAGCGAATTTTCAGCTCATTTCCGACTTTTTCGTAGTTCGAGGCGTTGGCCACGACCATGAACTCCTCGTCCCCGAGCCGGTAGACGATGAGGTCGTCGAGCACCCCGCCGCGCTCGTCCACGATCATGGTGTAGCGCGCCCGCCCGGGCGCCAGCGCCGACAGATGCCCGACCAGCGCGTGGTCCAGCGCTTGGCCGGCCTGCGGCCCGGTCAGGAAGATCTCTCCCATGTGGGACAGGTCGAACAGCCCGGCCGCCTCGCGCACGGCCTTGTGCTCCGCGGACTCGCTGCCGTACCGGAGCGGCATGAGCCAGCCCGCGAAGTCGGTGAGCGTGGCGCCGAGGCTCTCGTGAACGTCTCGTAGCGGTGTCGGTCGGGACATTGGTCGCACCTCAGGACAGGGTTGGATGCCAGGATCCTCCCCCTCTGTCATCGATGCCTGAGAGCTTCGCCCGACTTTTGCCGGACTTTCACCTTCGGCGAGGCCCACGGGCCTGCTTTCCAGAGGTCACCCTTAGCCGTGCGGTCCTTTGCCTTGAGAGGTTTGCGGGGAGGGCTTGCTCCTTCAGGGACCCTGACCGGCTGTCAGGGTGCTCTCCCGCACGATGCGTCGGTGATGCCCGCCAGCCTAGTGCCGACCGGGGGTCGTTGTCGCGTCCAGGGCAGCCGTGACCGGCCGCCGGCGCGCGCGTCTCAGCAGGCGGACACCAGCGCGTCGAACAACGCGTGGCCCTCCGCCATCTCCGCGTGCCACTGCACGGCCACCACGAAAGCCGCGTCCAGTTCGACGGCCTCGATCGTGCCGTCGGCGCTCGCGGCCGTGACCGCCAGGCCGGGGGCCAGGCGATCGACGGCCTGGTGATGGTAGTGCGGGACCGTCACCGGCTCCTCGCCCAGCGCCTTCGCCAGCCGGGTGCCCGGCACGACGCTCACCGGCAGGTCGCCGAAACGGCCGGGGCCCGGGCAGTGGTCCGTGTGGCCGACCACGTCGGGCAGGTGCTGGTGCAGGCTGCCGCCCAGGGCCACGTTGAGCACCTGGAGGCCGCGGCAGATGCCCAGATACGGCAGCCCGGCCTCCAGGGCCGCGGCGAGCAGGGCGAACTCCGCCTCGTCGCGGACCTCCCTGACGTAGCCGATCCGCTCGTGCGGGGCGGCGTCGTATCTGGTCGGGTCGATGTCGCCGCCCCCGGCCAGGATCAGCCCGTCCAGGCCGCGCACGACGGAGGCGGGCGCGCCGGCCGGAGGCAGCACGACCGGCTGGCCGCCGGCCCGCACGACCTGCTCCACGTACGCGTACGGCAGCAGCGCGGCCGTCGTGTCCTGCCACACCGTGAACGAGGCGGGCTCGACGTAACAGGTGATGCCGATGACGGGACGACGCACCATGATCTCCTTAGAGGGGCGTGACGTAGGCGCCGGAGATGCCGCCGTCCACCAGGAACTCGCTGCCGGTGATGAACGAGGCGTCGTCGCTGGCCAGGAACGCCACCGCCGCCGCGATCTCCGACGCCTCGGCGAAGCGGCCCACGGGGACGTGCACCAGCCGCCGCCGCGCCCGTTCGGGATCCTTGGCGAACAACTCCCGCAGCAGCGGCGTGTTCACCGGCCCGGGGCACAGGGCGTTGACCCTGATGCCCTCCCTGGCGAACTGCACGCCCAGCTCCCGCGACATCGCCAGCACCCCGCCCTTGGACGCGGTGTAGGAGATCTGCGAGGTGGCCGAGCCCATCACCGCCACGAAGGAGGCGGTGTTGATGATCGAGCCCTTGCCCTGGCGGCGCATGTACGGGATCGCGTGCTTGCAGCACAGGTAGACGCTGGTCAGGTTGACCTCCTGGACGCGGCGCCATGCGTCGATGCCGGTCTCCAGGATCGAGTCGTCGTCGGGCGGGGAGATGCCGGCGTTGTTGAAGGCGATGTCCACGCTGCCGTAGGTGTCGTGCGCCGTGGCGAACATCCGTACGACGTCGTCCTCGCTGGTCACGTCGGCCCGCACGAACAGGCCGCCGACCTCGGTCGCGGCCTTGACCCCCGCCTCTTCGTCGATGTCCGCGCAGACCACCTTGGCGCCCTCTTCGGCGAAGCGGCGGGCCGTGGCCAGCCCGATGCCGCCGCCCGCGCCGGTGATGACCGCCACCCGATCCTGCAACCGCTGCATGTGTGTCACTCCGATGAGATGAAGACGTTCTTGGTCTCGGTGAACGCGGCCAGGGCGTCCGGGCCGAGCTCCCTGCCGAGGCCGGACTGCTTGAAGCCGCCGAACGGGGTCCAGTAGCGGACGGAGGAGTGGGAGTTGACCGACAGCGCGCCCGACTCGACCGCCCTGGCCACGCGCAGCGCCCGGCCGACGTCGCGGGTCCAGATCGAGCCGCTCAGGCCGTAGGGGGTGTCGTTGGCGATCCGCACGGCCTGCGCCTCGTCCTCGAACCTGACCACCGACACGACCGGGCCGAAGATCTCCTCGGTGAACGCGCGGTCCGTCAGCTCGGGGGTCAGCACCGTCGGCGGGAACCAGAAGCCCTTGCCCTGGGGGCAGGAGCCCCGCAGCCAGGGGGTGCCCTCGACGAAGCCGCGGACCCGGTCGAGGTGCTCCGCGCTGATCAGCGGGCCCATCTCGGTGCTCTCGTCACGCGGGTCGCCGACCTTGACGCCCTGGACGGCCGGGGCGAGCAGGGACATGAACTCGTCGTACACGGACGACTGGACGAGGATCCTCGACCGGGCGCAGCAGTCCTGGCCGGCGTTGTCGAAGACGGCGTAGGGGGCGGTGCGGGCGGCCTTGTCCAGGTCGGCGTCGGCGAAGACGATGTTCGCCGACTTGCCGCCCAGCTCCAGCGTGACCCGCTTGACCTGGCGCGCCGCCTTGGCCGCGATCTCCTTGCCCACCTCGGTCGAGCCGGTGAAGACGATCTTCGCCACGTCGGGGTGCTCGACCAGGCGGGCTCCCGCGACCTCCCCTGCTCCAGGCAGCACCTGGAGCACCCCCTCGGGGAGGCCCGCCGCCAGGGCCAGCTCGGCCAGCCTCAGCGCGGTCAGCGGAGTCCACTCGGCCGGCTTGACGATCACGGTGTTGCCCGCCGCCAGCGCCGGGGCCATGCCCCACGTCGTGATCACCATCGGGAAGTTCCACGGCACGATGATCCCCACGACGCCCATGGGCTCCTGGAACGTCAGGTTCACCCCGCCGGGCACCGGGATCTGCTTGCCGTGGTCGCGCTCAGGCGCGCCCGCGTAGAAGTGCAGCACGTCGCGGACGTTGCCGGCCTCCCAGCGGGCGTTGGCGACGGTGTGGCCGGCGTTGGCCAGCTCAAGCCCCGCCAGCTCCTCGCCGTGCGCGTCCACCAGGTCGGCGAAGCGGCGCAGCAGCCGCGCCCGGTCGCCCGGGGCCACCTCGCGCCACGTCGCGTACGCCTTCCTGGCACGCTCCACGGCCCGGTCGACCTCGGCCGCGTCGCGGAGCTCGACGTCGGCCAGGACGTCCTCGGTGGCCGGATTTACGATCTTCATGCGCCCCCGTCACATCCGTTCGAAACCACGGAACAGCTCCCAGTCCGTCACCGCCGCGTCGTAGGCGGCCAGCTCCACCCGCGCGTTGTTCGCGTAGTGGTCGACCACGTCCTCCCCGAACGACTCCTTGGCCAGCTTCGACCCCTCGAACAGGGCCAGCGCGTCGCGCAGCGTGTAGGGCACGGTCTCGGCCCCGCTGACGTAGGCGTTGCCCGGGCACGGGTCCTCCAGCGGCAGCTCGGCGTCGATGCCGTGCAGGCCGGCCGCGATCAGCGCCGCCACCGCCAGGTACGGGTTCACGTCGCCGCCCGGCACCCGGTTCTCCACCCGCAGCGACGGGCCGTGGCCGACGAGCCTGAGCGAGCAGGTGCGGTTGTCCACGCCCCACTTGACCGCCGTCGGGGCGAAGCTGCCGGGGACGAAGCGCTTGTAGGAGTTGACGTTGGGGGCGTACAAGAGGGTCAGCTCCCGCATGCACGCCAGTTGCCCGGCGATGAAGCGGGCGCCGAGCGGCGAGAGCCCGTAGGGTCCCTCGCCCGCCATGACGAGCTCGCCGTCCTCGCCGCGGAGGGAGATGTGCACGTGGCAGGAGTTGCCCTCACGCTGGTTCGGCTTGGCCATGAAGGTGATCGAACGGCCCTCCTGGGCCGCGATCTCCTTGGCGCCGTTCTTGTAGATGGCGTGGTTGTCGCAGGTGGCCAGCGCCTCGGCGTAGCGGAAGGCGATCTCGTGCTGGCCGAGGTTGCACTCGCCCTTGGCGGATTCGACGTACAGGCCCGCGCCCTCCATGTCGCGCCTGATCCGGCGCAGCAGCGGCTCGACGCGGGCCGTGCCGAGCAGCGAGTAGTCCACGTTGTAGAGGTTGGCGGGCGACAGGTCACGGTAGCCCCGCCGCCAGGCGTCCTCGTAGCTGTCGTCGTAGACGACGAACTCCAGCTCGGTGCCCACGTACGCGGCCAGCCCCCGATCGGCGAGGCGGGCGAGCTGCCGGCGCAGGATCTGCCGCGGCGAGGCGGTCACCTCGGCGCCGTCCTCCCAGGTCAGGTCGGCCATCAGCATCGCGGTCCCCTCGTGCCACGGCACCCGGCGCAGCGTCGCGAGGTCGGGCTTCATCACGAAGTCGCCGTAACCCCGGTCCCAGGACGACATCGAGTATCCCTGCACGGTGTTCATGTCCACGTCGACCGCGAGCAGGTAGTTGCAGCCCTCGGAGCCGTGGTGCAGCACCTCTTCGAGAAAATACCGCGCCGACAGCCGCTTGCCCTGCAACCTGCCCTGCATGTCGGCGATCGCGAGGAGCACGGTGTCGATCCGCCCGTCCGCCACCTCGTCGCGCAGCTCGGCGACGGAAAGGAACCCGGTGCTCGCTCGTCCGCTCACGCTACGTCGCTCCGATCTGGCCTGACGCGCTCACCCGTTGATTGGGCTAGTCTCAGACCATTGATGTGCATGCCACGATCGCTTGTCAAGACCTGAGGACACGTTGGACGAGTCGGCGCGTTTGATGACGGTGTTGCGGCCGGTCAGGGCCGGCAACGCCTTCGAGGAGACCGTGGAACGGCTGCTCCAGGCGATCAAACTCGGCGTGGTCGCGCCGGGCGACAAACTTCCCGCCGAGCGCGAGCTGGCCGCTCGGCTCGGCATCAGCAGGGTGACGCTGCGCGAGGCGATCCGCGCCCTGTCCGACGCGGGCTATCTCGACGTACGCAGGGGCCGCTACGGCGGCGCGTTCGTCACCTACGTCCCGCCCAAACCCGACGCCGGCGACCTGCGCCAGGCCGTCAGGAAGATGGGCCAGGACGAGCTGTCGGACGCGCTCACGTTCCGGCTGGCGGTGGAGTGCGGGGCGGCGCAGGTCTTGGCCACCTGCGAGCTCACCGAGGACAGGAAGGCCGTCCTCGTCCGCCGGCTCGCCGAGCTCAACCAGGCCGGGCTGGACGACTACCGCCGCCTCGACACCGCCTTCCACCTGTCCATCGCGGAGCTCACCGGCTCGGCCCTGCTCGCCACCACGTGCGCCGACGCCCGCTCCAGGATCAGCGACCTGCTCAACGCCATCCCGATGCTCCAGGTCAACCTCGACCACGCCGCCGTCCAGCACCAGGCCATCGTGGACGCCATCCTCGCCGCCGACCCAGACGCGGCCAGGAGAGCCGTCACCGAACACCTCGACGGGACGGCCGCGCTGCTGCGGGCATTCCTCTCCTGACCGGCCATGGTCGGGCAATGGGGCCTGGAAGGGGCGCGCGGCTCGTACCATCGAACCCAAGGCCATGCAGAACTGGTTTCAGCAGAGCATCATCTCCACAGGACGGCTGCCGCTGTTCTGCTACTTCGTCATGCTCATCGTGGCCTTCATCGCCACCCGCATCAACGTGCGCCTGATCAGGGCGAAGATCGGCTGGTTCCGCAACGTCAACGTGGGCGAGATGCACATCCACCACGTGGTCTTCGGCGTGGTGCTCATGCTGATCGGCGGCGTCGCCCTCATCGTCTCGCCCGGCTCGCAGATCGGCACCGCCGCCGCGGCCTCCGTGTTCGGCGTCGGATCGGCTCTGGTGCTGGACGAGTTCGCGCTGATCCTGCACCTGCACGACGTCTACTGGGAGGAGGAGGGCCGCACCTCGGTGGACGCCGTCTTCATCGCGGTCGCCGTCACCGGCCTGCTCCTCATCGGCCTGCGCCCCCTCACCTGGAACTACGGCACCCCGGTCAACCCGGCCATGCTGATCGTGGCCAACCTGGCGCTCGCCGTCGTCACGCTGCTCAAGGGCAAGATCTGGACCGGCATGGCGGGGCTCTTCGTGCCGCCCATGCTGCTGGTCGGCGCGATCCGGCTGGCGCGGCCCGGCTCGCCGTGGGCCCACTGGTTCTTCGCCAAGGGGTCGCCGCGCAAGCTGGCCAGGGCGGTGCACCGGGAGGAGCGGTTACGGCGGCCGGTGATCAAGGCGAAGATCGCGTTCCAGGAGTTCCTCTCCGGGCGGCACGATCTGCCGTCCACCCGGCGCGGGCGCCGGCACACGTAGCGGCTGTCTCGGAGCAGCCATCCCGTAGCGGCCGTCCCGTAGTGGCTATCCCTTTGTGCCGGAGACCGGCTGAACCCACGGGGTGAGGTCCGGGCGTTTGGCCGTGCGGCCGTCGCCCGAGGAGCGGCCGCGCAGGCGGCGCGCCATCCACGGCCCCGCGAACGTGGCCAGCCAGCGCACCTCGCCCGCGGCCACCCGCCACCGCGCCGCCGGAGGCAGCGGCGGGAAGGGCAGCATCCACGAGTCGTCGCTGCCGGCCAGCCCCAGCGCGTGCGCCATGGCGGCGGCGATGCGGGCGTGACCGGCCGGGCTCGCGTGCAGGCGGTCCACGCTCCACATCCGCGCGTCCGTGACGAACTCCATCGCGAACGTGTCCACCAGCGCGACCCCGTGCCTGGCGGCGGCGGCGCGGATGCGCTCGTTGAGTTCGAGCACGCGGGGCCGCAGCGGCCGGGCCATCGGGGCGATCTTGCCGATGTCGGGGAACGTCACGCTCACCACGTGCGCGCCCGCCCCGGTCAGCGCGGCGAACATCTCCTCCACCACCCCCGCCACCGCGGCGGCGTCGAAGCCGGGGCGGATGATGTCGTTCATGCCCGCCATGACCGTGACCAGGTCGGGCCGCAGCGCCAGCGCGGCGTCCAGTTGCTCGGCCCTGATCTGCGCGGCCACCCGGCCGCGGACGGCCAGGTTGGCGTAGCGGAGCTCCGGGTCGGCGCGGGCCAGGTGCTCGGCCAGGCGATCGGCCCAGCCGCGGTGACCGTTGACGTCGTCGCCGTCGCCCAGGCCCTCGGTCTGGCTGTCCCCGAGCGCGACGTAACGCGTGTAGGCGGTCATGAGGGCCCCTTTCCGATGCGCTCGCGTGCCCCGGCCGAGCGCTCCTCCGGCGTCCGCGCGGTACGCAGGCACCATAAGCGGTGGGCGACTGCGGGTGCCAGGCGGGGGTTGGGCGGGGCTAGAGGGCGACCACGGAGCGCAGGGCCAGGCCCGCGCCGAGGAGGACGACCATGGCGGCCGTTCCCATCGGGGCCAGGCCCGACAGCCTGGCGGCCAGGCGGCGGCCGGCCGAGGCGCGCCGCTCCAGCCGGTCCACGAGTTTGACCAGGAGCAGGCCGGTGATCGTGAGGGTGGCGGCCATGCCGACGCCGTACGCGGTGACCAGCGCGACGCCGAACCAGGTCCGGCCGAGGGCGATGGCGCCGAGCAGGACGATCAGGGCCGAAGGGCTGGGCACGAGACCACCCGCCACCCCGAGTCCGATCAGGCCCCGGCGCTTGGAGCGGTGCTGCTCGTGGCCATGTCCGTGCCCGTGCCCGTGCCCATGTCCGTGCCCGTGCCCATGTCCGTGTCCGTGTCCGTGTCCGTGCGTACGGTCGTGGCGGGTGTTCTGGAGGAGGCGCAGGCCGATGACGGCGATCAGCACGCCGCTGGCCACCCCCAGCCAGGCCAGCACCGACTCCCCGGCCAGCGCCGTGAACACGGTCAGCAGCAGCCCCACCACCAGCACTCCGGCCGTGTGCGTGGCCGTCACCGTCGCGCCCACCACCAGCGCGTCGCGCGGGCGCCCGCGCCGGCCCGCCAGGTACGCGGCCATGATGGTCTTGCCGTGCCCGGGGATGAGCGCGTGCCCGGCCCCGAGCACCATGGCGAGCGCCACCGCCAGCAGGCCCAGCGGCACGGTCAGCGTCTCCGAGCCGATCAGGCCGGTGAATGTCCGGTCCAGCGCGGCCAGGGCGTCCCCGATCGGGCCGCCGATCTCGACCCCGCCGGGCATCGCGCCGCCGCCGGGAGCACCGGACGATCCGGGGGTGGCGTCGCCGAGACCGGCGAGGGGGCCGGAGAGGGGGCCGGAGACCGTGCCGGAGACCGTGAAGGTGGCCGTCCGCTGGTCGAGCGGGGCCGTGAGCAGGTCGTCGGGGTAGGACCGCAGCTCCTGGCTGATGCTGCGGGCGGGCACGGAGGAGCCGGTCAGGGCCACCCCGTCGCCGGCCGCGGTGATCTCGCGCCAGCCGATCCTGTCCTGCTCGAACCCGTCGGCGAACGTCACGGCCCCCGAGGCGCGGACGTCGCCCACGAGCCGGCAGGACAGGCGGCTGGTCCGCAGGCCGCCCTCGCCGGGGGCGTAGGTGAAGGAGGAGCCCTCCACGCGCCAGGGCACCGTCCGTCCGGCCACCCCCAGCCGCTGGGCGGCGGCCAGGGCGGCGCAGCGGCGCGCCGGGTAGGCGGCGTCCACGTCCGGCTCGGCCTGGAGGGTCGGCAGCTCGGCCAGGTCCACGACGGCGAGGTTGCGCACGGCCGAGGCCGAGACCCGCAGGCCGTTGTAGTGGTTGACGGTGAACCGGCCGAGCGGATGAGCCAGCGTCTCCGCATGGGCGGCCGAGGTGGCCGTCTGTGCGTGGGCGGAGGCGGGCAGGAGGATCGCGCAGAGGGACAGCAGCAGGCCCGTCGCGACGGACAGCAGACCGAGCGGGACCGCTCTCATGAGAACCTCGCCAGTGCGGAAAGCGTCGGGTCGAAGGCCGGATCCACCCGCGCCGAGCGGCCGAGGGCCCGCTCGATCACGGCGCGGTGGTAGGCGAGCAGCGGGTTGCGCCATCCGGTCGCGGTGGCCCGCTCGGCGTATTCGAGCGCCTCGGCCGGCGCGCCCGCCTTGAACAGGGCCCAGGCCAGGGCGTCGGCGGCGACGAGGTTGGGGTTGCGGGCGTATTCGGCCCTGGCGTGCCGTACGGCCTTGGCCGGGTCGCCGTGGTCGGCCTCGAACTCGGCCCACGTCAGGTCGTCGCGCACGCCGGCCGCCTTGAAGAGCTTGCGCTGGGCTTCGAGCAGCGTCCAGTCGGCCCGCTGACCGGCCTTGATCCGGGTCTCGCCCTGCTCGATGAGGTACTGGGGGAGGGGGAGCCGTTCGACCACGCGCTCGTACAGGCCGAGCGCCTCGGTGAGCCGGCCGCCGAGCGCCGCCGCCCTGGCCTGGCCGGCGAGGGCGGGGGTGTAGGCGGGGTAGGCCGCGAGGGCCTTGCCGTACCAGTCGGCCGCGGTCTTGAGGTCGCCCGAGTGCAGGGCCAGTTCGCCCAGGTAGTAGCGGGCGTAGGCGACGTCGGCGGGCGTCCAGGCGTCGTTGTGCGCGTATTCGAGGTATTTGCGGGCTTTGTCGAGGTCGCCGCGCAGCTCGGCCGCGTAGGAGGCGCGGGTGAAGGCCGGGACGCCGGGGTGCAGGTCCATCATCCGGTCCACGGCCCGCTGAGCCCCGCGCAGGTCGCCGAGCTGGGTCTTCGCGTCGGCCAGCACGCCGTACGCCGCCACGCCGTACGGGTTGGCCGCGATGGCGCGTTCGGCCAGCCGTACCGCGTCGGTGAACTCGTGCCGGCCCGCGGCCAGCGCCGCCTGGGCGGCGAGGACGGCGTCGTCGCGGTCGTTCAGCCGGGCGGCCGTGGCGAGCGCGCCTTCCGCCTTGCCGTAGTACGCCGGGTCGCCGGTGACCCGGGCCTGGTCCACGTACTGGGAGGCGAGTTGCGCCCAGCCGCGGAAGTCGCCGGGCAGCCGCTTGAGCCGCTCCTGCAACGTCTCGCGGCGCTGCGCGTCCGCCACCGGCAGTGGCTCGGGCGAGGCCGTGAAGGTGAAGATCGTGAACAGCATCGCCCCGATGAGGGCGAGACCGGCGAATATCGCGAAGGCACGCATGTCCAAGGCTCCAGGATCGAAGGTGGGGCCGGCCGGCCGTGACGGGGGGCACGGCCAGCCGGCCCTTTCTGCTGGCGGCAGGCGATGGGAGACGGGGGCCTGCCGCCGGGGCAACCGGCCGGTCTGGAGAGGAACCGGCCGGTCAGGCGGGTCAGCGCTGGTTCACTGCCACGTTGCTCGGCAGCGGGATGTACGGGAACGTCTGCCCGAACGGCTTGTCGTTCCTGTCCACCTTGTCCGTCAGCCCGGGCACGAGCTTGCCGGTCAGCGCGGCGCCGGCCACGGCCTGCAGCTCGATGTCCACGACGTCGTCGGCGAGCCGGCGGCCGTTCGGGAAGCCCGCGAGGTCGCCGCCGAGGACGCCGAGCCGGTTCGGGGACTTGGACGGCGGGACCGACATGTTCAGCCGCAGCATCTCCGAGGGGCGCAGCTTGCCCGCGTCTTTGTTGAGCACCTGCGAATTCAGGTCGGCCTTGATGGGGCCGTTCTGCTTGGCGATGCCGGTCAGGAAGATCTCGACCAGGTCGTTGCGCGGGGTCGCCGGAGCCTTGATCCCGTAGATCTTCTGCAGCAGCCTGGCCACCTCGGGGTCGGTGACCCGGTTGACCAGGGGCTGCACGTCGGCGTCCTTCGACGGGTCGAGGGCGTTGAAGGCGTCCTTCAGCCCGGCGGGGGCCACGACCTCGTTCACCAGCGGGTTGCACAGGCGGGAGACCTGCACGAAGGAGTCGCCGTTGAACTTGTCGGTGGTCGAGCAGACGCCGATCACGGGGTTGCGCTTGGGGTCGCCCTTGAGCGCGAGGTCCTTGGCGGGCACCTGGAGGGCCACGGTGTTGACGTTGTAGCCCCTGGTGGTGTCCTGGCCGACCTCGGACAGGTCGCCGCCGTAGAGGAGGTCGAAGACGCGCAGGTCGAGGAAGAACGCCTCGTCCGACTGTCCGGCGAAGGTCTTGCCGCCGTTCGGCAGGCTCTTGATCGACTGGTCGCGCAGGGTGGCGTAGTCGGGCATGGAGGCGCGTCCGACGTTGCTCGGCGCGACGATGCCGTCGTCGACCAGCGTCTTGGAGCCGCCCGGGGTGATCCGCTTGAGCGTGTAGCGCTGGCGGAAGAGCAGGTTGGGGTCGTTCAGCGAGGTGACGGGGCCGTTGTTGTAGAGGAACGTGTCGTTGCCGCGCTTGTCCTCGTTGCGGAACGTCCACTCGTAGGTGATGTCCGTCTTGGCGTCACCATCGTTGTCGATCTTTATGTTGTGCCGTGACTTGACCGCGAACGGGTAGAAGTTCGGGCCGCCGTTGGGCTCCTCGAACGGGATCCAGTTGGCGATCAAGGTCACGGAGTCCGCTTTGTCGGGACTCACGAAGGCGTACACGTCGGTGTTGTCATGCTGCGGGTCGCCCGAGATCATCGGGGCCTCGCGGTGTGAGGAAGCGATGCCGGAGTCGGTGCGGAGCACGGCCAGGGACGACACAGCGACGGCTGCGGCCAGGCCGATTCCGACAAGAGCGCGCCGGTTGGTCCGGAGCTCCATGTTCGGGTCCTTTCGGGAAGGGCTGTTCGTGACGTGCGAGGTTCCGGCCGGGATTCCTCGACGCCCTATTCGTCCGTGGCCCGCCCGCGGATGTCGGTCTCCTCCTTGAGAATGAGTGTCAACTAAAGTTGACATACTTAAGTCGTCAATCTAAGTTGACGTTGTCCTGGCGGTGCGGATCCAGAGGTTCCGTTCGTTGGAGTGAATCGAGAAATGTCGTGAGAGGAGCTGTGGTGCTCAGGGAACTGCTGGCTTATGTGCGCCCGCACCGGAAGATCCTGCTTGTGGGCGGGCTGCTGGGCCTGATCGGCTCGGCGGCGGGCCTGGCGATGCCGTTGCTGGCCAAGTACGTGGTGGACGCCTTCGGACAGACCGGGTCGATGGCGGCGCCGTTACTCGGGCTGACCGCGGCGGTGCTCGTCGGGGCGGTCGTCTCGGCCGGGGGAAGTTACCTGATGGAACGCACGGGCGAGGGCATCGTGCTCGGCGCCCGCCGGAACCTGGTCGACCGGATGTTGCGGCTCAAGGTCGCGGACGTGGACCGGCTCAAGCCCGGCGACCTGCTGTCGCGGGTGACCGGTGACACGACGCTGCTGCGGGCCGTGCTGACCAACGGCATCGTCGACTCGGTCAGCTCGGCGTTCATGCTGGTGGGGGCCATCGTGCTGATGGCGACCATGGACGGCGTGCTGCTGCTGGTCACGCTGCTCGTGGTGGTGGTGATCGGCGGGATGGTGGCGCTGGTCATGCCGCGGATCCAGCGGGCGCAGACCCAGGCCCAGGAGGCCGTGGGGGAGATGGGGGCGGTGCTGGACCGGGCGCTGCAGGCCTACAGGACCGTCAAGGCCAGCGGCGCGGAGGAGCGCGAGATCGCTGTGGTCGGCGACGCGGCCGTGCGGGCCCGCGACCGGGGGCTGCAGGTCGCCGGATGGACGTCGCTGGCGGGAGTGGCGACGTGGATGGCGGTGCAGATCGCGTTCCTGGCCGTGCTGGGCGTCGGCGGCGCGCGGGTCTCCTCCGGCACGCTGGAGGTGTCGTCGCTGATCGCGTTCCTGCTCTACCTGTTCTACCTGGTGCCGCCGATCGGGCAGCTGGTCCAGGGCGGCGTGCAGCTCCAGCAGGGGCTCGCCGCGATGAAGCGGATCAAGGAGATCGAGGACCTGCCCGCCGAGCCGGTCGGCGTCGCCGAGCCGCACGACGCGCGGCCGGTCGGCGTCCGGTTCGATGACGTGGTCTTCCGGTACGGCGACGACCGGCCACTCGTGCACGACGGCGTGAGCTTCGAGGTGGCGCCCGGCGGGCTGACGGCGCTGGTCGGACCGTCGGGGGCGGGCAAGTCCACGGTGTTCGCGCTGCTCGAACGCTTCTACGACCACCAGTCGGGCTCGATCGCCATCGACGGGCGGGACATCCGAGACTGGCCGCTCGGCGAGCTGCGCGGCGCGCTCGGCTATGTCGAGCAGGACGCTCCCGTGCTGGCCGGCACGCTCAGGGAGAACCTGCTCTTCGCCGCCAGTGACGCCACGGAGGAGGAGCTGCACCGGGCCATCGCGCGGACCAGGCTCGACGACCTGGTGGCCCGGCTCCCCGAAGGGCTCGACACGCCGGTCGGGCACCGCGGCGTGCTGCTGTCGGGCGGCGAGCGCCAGCGGGTGGCCATCGCCAGGGCGCTGCTGCGCAAGCCCAGGCTGCTGTTGCTCGACGAGGCCACCTCGCAGCTCGACGCGGTCAACGAGCTGCGGCTGCGCGAGGTGATCGCCGAGGTCGCGAGGGAGACCACGGTGCTGGTCATCGCGCACCGCCTGTCCACGGTGACCAACGCCGACCGCATCGTGGTGATGGAGGGCGGCGGCGTGCGCGCGGTCGGCACGCACGAGGAGCTGGTGGGCGCGGACGAGCTCTACCGGGAGCTGGCCGCCACCCAGTTCCTGGTCGGCTGAGCGGCGCGGGCCCGCCGCCGGGTTAGTCTCTGCTGTGAATGAACCCATTCACAGCAGGGGCTGCTTCCGGCCGTCACCGGTGTGAGGGATGAGAATGCCGGGGCGGCGGTGTTGGAGGTGACGTGGCGGACGGATATCACGGCGGGCTGAGCGTGCTCCTCGACGGCCGGAGGCTGTCGCCCGTGCAGCGCAGGATCGCCCACTACCTGAGCGAGAACCTGGACGAGGCGATCTTCCTGTCCAGCGTGGAGCTGGCCGACCGGGCCGGGGTCAGCCAGCCTTCGGTGACCAGGTTCGCCATGGTGCTGGGGTTCGCCGGATATCCCGAGCTGCGCCAGGCGCTGCGGCCGCTGGTGCTGGGCGGCGCCCTGGAGGCGCCGCAGGAGAGCCTGCTGCGCGGCGCCATCGACTGCGAGATCCGCAACCTGGCCCTGGTCAGGGAGCGGCTGGCGGCGTTGCCGCTGAAGGAGCTGGGCGAACACCTGGCCGCGACCGAGCCGCTGCCCGTGCTGGGGCTGCGGGTCTCGTGCGGTCTGGCCACCACCTTCGCCTACTACGCCCGCCGCATCCATCCCGACGTGCGGCTGCTCACCCACGGCGGCTCCGAGCTGGCCGAGGGGCTGCACGCGGCCCGGCGGGCCGGAGCCGAGTGGGTGGTGGCCGTGGTGCTGCCGCGCTATCCGGCGGAGGCGCTGCGGGCGCTGGAATACGCGGAGAGGCTGGGCCTGCGCGTGGCCGCCATCACCGACAGGCCCGACTTCCCGGCCGAGATCGTGCTCGACGCGCCCGTGGGCGACCGGCTCGTGTTCGACTCGCACGCCGCGCCGCTGGCCCTGGCCATGGCCCTGGTGGAGGCCATGGCCGACGCCGCGCCGCTGCGTACGCGGGCCAGGCTCGAAGAATATGAGCGGATGGCCGACGAGACCGGCACGTTCCTAACCAGCGATCCTGCCTAGCGACCGCATCGACCACATCGTCGTGAGCGCCGCCAGCGCGATGAAGAGCCCGAACGCGATCGGGATCGACGCATCACCCAGCCGCCCGTCGAACAGCGCCCGCCCCGCCTCGACGGCGTGGTAGAGCGGGTTGACCGGGGCCAGGAACTTCATCCAGTCGGGCGCGAACGAGATCGGCACGAACAGCCCGGCCAGCAACATGATCGGCAACATGAACAGGTTGAGCGTCTGCGACATGCCGTTCTCGTCGCGCACGGTCAGCGCCAGCCCCTGCGACAGCCCCGAGGCGAACAGCCCGGTCGCGGCCATGAGCAGCAGCACCAGCACCAGCTCCACGGCCCCGATGCGCACCCCCATGGCGATGGCCACGATGAGCACCAGGACGGCCTGGAGGACCAGCACGACCATGTCCTTGGCCACCCGCCCGAGCACGATCGCCGGCCGCCAGGCGGGGCTGACGGCGTAACGTTCGAGCGAGCCGTTGCGCAGCTCGGCGATCAGCCCGAACCCGGAGAAGAGCGAGCCGAACACGGCGATCATCATCATGGACGCCGGGGTGAACATGCGCAGCGCGTCCACCGTGGTGCCGCCCGGCGTCAGCGACTTCAGCAGCGGCGCGAACATGAGCAGGTAGAGCACCGGCTGCATGATGCCGAACAGCGGCCAGATCGGGTTGCTGAAGGACTTCTTCAGCTCGTAGCCGGTGAACAGGGCGGTGTGGCGGATCATACGGCGGCTCCCGCGTCACGAAGGGATCGGCCGGTCTTGGCCAGGAAGACGTCATCGAGGGTGGAGCGGTCGAGCGCGATCGAGGTCAGGCCGAGACCCTGCTCCTCCAGCGCCCGCAGCAGGGCGGGCAGCGTGTGCTCGCCGTCGTCCACGTAGACGCGCAGCAGGTCGTCGTCCACGCGGGTCTCGCGGGCCAGCGGCTTGAGCGTCTCCGCCGCGCGTTCAGGCTCGCTCACCCTGAGCGTGATCACGTCGCCGGAGACCTCCCGCTTGAGAGCGGACGGCGTGCCCTCGGCCACGACCGTGCCGTGGTCCACGATCATCAGCCGGTCGCACAGCGCGTCGGCCTCGTCGAGGTAGTGGGTGCTGAGCAGCACGCTCGTGCCCGCCTCGCGCAACTGCCTGATCCGGTCCCAGAGGTTGGCGCGGTTTTGAGGGTCGAGGCCCGTGGTGGGCTCGTCGAGGAAGAGCAGCGGCGGGTTGTGCACGAGCCCGATCGCGATGGCCACCCGCCGCTTCTGGCCGCCCGACAGCGTACGGCCGGGGCGGTCGGCAAGCTCGGTCAGCTCGAAGCGGTCGAGCACCTCGGCGGTGGCCCGCGCCGGATCGGCCATGGCGTGGATCCTGGCGGCCATCATGATCTGCGCCCTGGCGCTCGTGGTGTCCTCCACCCCGCCGGCCTGGCTCACGTAGCCGAGGTTGCGCCGGACCTGCGCGGGCTCCTTCCGCAGGTCGTGGCCCGCGATCGTGGCGGTGCCCGCGTCGGGGGTGATCAGCGTGGACAACATCCTGATCGTGGTGGTCTTGCCCGCGCCGTTGGGCCCGAGCACGCCGAAGATCTCGCCCTTGGCCACGTCGAGGTCCACGCCGCGCACGGCCTCGACGGTCTGGGCGCCCTTTCTGCTCCTCGTGGTGAACGTCTTGCGCAGGCCCTCTGCCTGAATGATCATCGGGGCGGTCAGCTCCTTCATGGCAACTCGTCGGCCTCGATCCTCGGGATCGCCTTCTCCACCCAGTCGAGCTGGGCCTGGAGCATGGCCCGCTGCAGGCCGAGGTTCTCGTTGACGTGCTCGGGGGCGCCGTGGGCGACTTTCACGCCGCTCATGTGTCCCATGGTGTCGACGTACATCCGAAGCTGGGACATCCTGCCACGCAGCGCCGTCAATATCTCCTGCTTTTCCAGCCGGTCCATGAACGTCATGGCCACCTGGAACGGGTCGACGATGGGCTTGAGCTCGTGCCACGCCTTGAGCAGCATCCGGTGGAACTCCTCGCGGCCGAGGTCGGTGAGGGCGTAGACGACCTTGCCGCCCTTGCCCGCCTCGACGACCTCCAGCAGGCCCTCGTCGGCCATCTTGCTCAGGCCGTGGTAGATCGAGCCGAACGCCACGTTGGTCCAGGATTCGATGCCCATGACCTCCAGGCGGCGGCGGACCCCGTAGCCGTTCATGGGGCCGTCCAGCAACGCGCCGAGGATCAGGATCCGGGTCGATGACATGTATTCAAGTTTGTATGCAAACTTGAATAATCGTCAAGGTCAATAAGCTGCCTCCATGAGTGAACGACCGACGGCGCTGGTCACAGGCGCCTCCCGGGGCGTCGGCGCCGCCGTCGCCAGGGCGCTGACCCCGACCCACGACGTCATCCTGGGCGGGCGCGACGAGCGGGCACTGGCCGCGCTGGCGGCCGGGCTGCCGGGGGCGCGTCCCTGGCCGGTGGAGCTGACCCGGGTCACCGCCGCCGACGTGGCCGGCATCGAGCGGCTCGACGTGCTGGTGCACAGCGCCGGGATGAGCCGGCTCGGCCGGATCGCCGACCAGGGCGCCGACGTCTGGCGGCGGACCATGGAGGTGAACGTGATCGCGGTCGCCGAGCTGACCAGGCTGCTGCTGCCCGCGCTGCGGCGGGCCGGCGGCCACGTCGTCTGCGTCAACTCCGGCTCGGGCCAGCGGGCGAACCCCCACTGGGCATCCTACGCGGCCAGCAAGTTCGCGCTGAAGGCGTTCGCCGACGCGTTGCGGCTGGAGGAGCCGGAGCTGCGGGTCACGACCGTCTATCCGGGGCGGACGGCCACCGACATGCAGCGGGAGGTGCGTGCGTACGAGGGGGGCGCGTTCGAGCCGGAGAAGTACCTCGAACCGGAGACCGTGGCGCGGGCGCTGCTCGCGGCCGTCATGGCCGGCCCCGACGCCCACCTCACCGAGCTGACCCTGCGGCCCCGAGGGGGTCCCGTCAACTGAGGTGAATGGATCCATTCACTACAGTGGGGGCCATGCTTGAGCGACTGGCCCCCATTGGAAGAGATCCCGAGACCGGCGGCTACCTGCGGGACGCCTGGTCGGACGCCGACCTGGAGCTGCGCGAGTGGTTCGCGGGCGAGGCCACGAGCAGGGGCCTCGACCTGCGCGAAGACCGCAACGGCAACCTGTGGGCGTGGTGGGGGAGCCCGTCGCGCGAGCGCCCCGGCGTGGTGACGGGCAGCCACCTCGACTCAGTCCGCCAGGGCGGCGCCTATGACGGGCCGCTCGGCGTCGTGTCCGCCTTCGCCGCGCTCGACCTGCTGAAGGAGCGGGCCGTGACGCCCTCGGTGCCCGTGGGCGTGGCCTGCTTCACCGACGAGGAGGGCGCCAGGTTCGGCGTGCCGTGCATGGGCTCGCGGCTGCTCACCGGCGCGCTCTCCCCCGACCGCGCGCTCGGGCTCACCGACGACGACGGCGACACCCTGGCCGAGGTGCTGCGGCGGGCCGGGCGCAAGCCCCACGAGACCGGCCGCGACGACGAGACGCTGGCCACCGTCGGCACCTTCGTGGAGCTCCACGTCGAGCAGGGCCGCGGGCTCGTGACCGAGGGCCGCCCGGTGGGCGTGGCCGGGGCGATCTGGCCGCACGGCCGCTGGCGGCTCGACTTCCGCGGCCGGGCCGACCACGCCGGCACCACCCGGCTGGCCGACCGAGACGACCCGATGCTGCCCTTCGCCCGCATGACGCTGGCCGCCAGGCAGGCGGCTCAGCGGCTCGGCGTGGTGGCCACCGTCGGCAAGGTACGCGTCTCGCCCGGCAGCGCCAACGCCATCCCCGGCCTGGTCAGCGCCTGGCTCGACGCGCGCGGGGCCGACGCCGCGGCCGTGCGCGAGCTGGTCGGCGAGGTGAGCGGCGAGGCGAGCGAGGTGCGCGAGGAGTCCTGGACGCCCGAGGTGGTCTTCGCCGAGGCGCTGCGCGACCGGCTGGCCCGGGTGGCCGGCGGCGACACGCCCGCGCCCATCCTGCCCACGGGCGCGGGGCACGACGCCGGAATCCTCGCGGCGGCGGGTATCCCGAGCGCCATGTTGTTCGTCAGGAACCCCACCGGCGTGTCCCACTCACCCGGAGAGCACGCCGAGCGGGCAGACTGCGAGGCGGGAGTGGTGGCACTCGCGGACGTGCTGGAGGATCTGTGTCGCTGACCTACTGGTGCGAGCGGGCCTGGCTGCCCGAAGGGGTCGCCGGTGACGTGCTCGTGGAGATCGACGGCGCCAGGATCACCCGCATCGAGCAGGGCCCGCCCGGCGACGCCGAGCGGCTGCCTGGGCTGACCGTCCCCGGCCTGGCCAACGCCCACTCCCACGCCTTCCATCGCGCGCTGCGCGGCGTCACCCAGGAGGGCAAGGGCGACTTCTGGACCTGGCGCGAGCGGATGTACGAGGTGGCCGCCCGGCTCGACCCCGAGTCCTACCTGCGCCTGGCCACCGCCGTCTACGCCGAGATGGCCCTTTCCGGGGTGACGTGCGTGGGCGAGTTCCACTATCTGCACCACGACCGCGACGGGCGGCCGTACCAGGACGACGACAACGCGATGGGCCACGCCCTCGTGCGCGCCGCCCGGGCCGCCGGGCTGCGTATCGCGCTGCTCGACACCTGCTACGTGTCGGGCGGCATCGGCGCCCCGCTGGCCGGCCCGCAACTGCGCTTCAGCGACGGCGACGCCGAGCACTGGGCGGTCAGGGCCGAACGGCTGGCGGCCGCCTACGACGGGCAGCCCGACGTCGAGATCGGCGCCGCCATCCACTCCGTGCGGGCGGTGCCGCCCGAGCAGATGCAGGTCGTGGCCGAGTTCTCCCACCGCCACGCCGCGCCCCTGCACGTGCACGTCTCCGAGCAGCGGGCCGAGAACGGCGCCTGGGTTCGG